>JAJUIU010000032.1 GCA_029267445.1 Rhodospirillaceae bacterium | reverse complement strand
GAGCCCCCGTCCCGGCGGCGGAGCGGTCATATAGGCCTCCCCCGAACCCCTGTCAACAGGCCATTTCAAGAAACCGTCACACCCCGCATCCGCGGCCGCGACAGCCATCCCGAAACATCCCGCCACAGGCGCCCAGGACCAGACCCGGACCGCCCAATTCCTTGATTTCCTTGTCCGGAACCCCGCACCGCCAACCGGCGCCGCAGACCCCCGAAGACCCGCCCCGGCAACCACCGCCGCCGGGGAGGCCGCTATGTAGGCGCCCGCCTGGCCGGGGTAAAGGGAAATCGACAGCGGCGGTGACGATTTCCAAAGGCGCATTTCCGTCACAGCTCTCGCGTGCGCGCGCGTGCCTGTTCCCCAGCTCCCTGGGCCGACCGGGGTCGGTGCCCGTTGCAAATTCGGCGTAAGTCAAGCGAATTTTCTGCGGATCGGTCCTGTCACCGTGTTGACAGTTGCCCGGCGCACACGGCAAGTTCCGAACGAGACATGACGCCAGTTCATGGCACCCCCTTGAGAACCGCCGGGATCGCAGACCTGACGGACACGGGGCGGGGGATGCCGGGGAGCCGGAATCATCGGGCGATCGCCGGAACGGAGGGGACGGGGGCAGATGCTGGAGCGGGGACCGTGCTGAACCGTATCGCCGCGACCACGGCCGCCGTCACCGCCATCGGCGCGCTTCTCCTTGGCGTGTCGCTGATCCCGTTGCAGCGCGACGCCCACGAGGCGCGCTCCGACCTGGCCACCCTCGACATCGCCGCCGTGACCGAAGCGGCGGCCCCCGCCGTCGCCATCCCCGAACCCGCCGCCGAGGCCGAGTCCGCGCCCGCCGCCATCGCCGATGTGGCCGGTGCCATGGCGGACCCGGTGGCCAGCGCCGCCGACGCCCTGGTGGCGGAGGAGGTGCCGGCTGACCCGGTGCAGCGCCGGACCGTCAGCCTTGGGCGCGGCGACACGCTGATGGAACTGCTGATCGAGGCCGACGTCCCGACCGGCGACGCGCAGCAGGTCGTCGCCGCCCTGCGCAAGGCGCACGATCCCCGCAAGCTGCGGGCCGGGCAGGACTTCACCCTGCTGTTCGAGGCCGACGGCGACGCCGAACGGCTGCTGGGCCTGGAGTTCCAGCCGGCGATCGAGCGGTCGGTCAGCGTCACCCGTACCGACGCCGGATTCACGGCCGAGACGATCGAAACGCCCCTGGAGCGCCGGCTGACCGTCGCGGAGGGGTCGATCGACTTCTCCTTCGATCAGGCCGCCAGTGCGGCCGGCGTGCCGGCACCCGTGCGCGCCGTGCTGATCAACCAGCTGTTCAGCTATGACGTCGACTGGCAGCGCGACATCCAGCGCGGCGACGGTTTCGAGATCCTCTATGAGACGCTGACCACCCAGGACGGGCAGGTCGCCAAGGCCGGCGGCATCGTCTTCGCCGCGCTGACCCTGTCGGGCAAGCGGATGCCGGTCTACCGCTTCGAGGACGACCAGGGCGTGGTCGACTATTTCAACGCCAAGGGCGAATCGATCCGCAAGGCGCTGCTGCGCACGCCGATCGACGGCGCCCGCCTGTCCTCCGGCTTCGGCATGCGCCGCCACCCTGTGCTGGGCTACAGCAAGATGCACAAGGGCGTGGACTTCGCCGCACCGACCGGCACGCCGATCTACGCGGCCGGCAACGGCGTGGTGGAGGAGGTCGGACCGAAGGGCGCCTACGGCAACTACATCCGCATCCGCCACAACAACGAGATCGCCACCGCCTATGCGCACCTGTCGCGCTTCGGCCGCAACATCCGCCGGGGTGCCCGCGTCAGCCAGGGCGACGTGATCGGCTTCGTCGGCAACACCGGCCGGTCCACAGGCCCGCACCTGCATTACGAGGTGATGAAGCGCGGCCGGCAGGTGAACCCGCTGTCGGTCGACCTGCCCACCGGCCGCACCCTGGCCGGCAAGGAGCTGGCCCGCTTCCGCCAGGTGATGGCCGAGATCGACGCCCAGTACCAGCAGGCCAAGGGCGACGGTGTGGCCATGGTCTCGGCCACGCCGGGCGATCGCCCGGATGCCGACAAGTCCTGCGCCAAGGCGCCGGGCTGCTGAAGGCAAGGCCCCGGGCTGCTGAAGGCGTGGCCGCCCCGCGCGGCCTTTCCTCCGTCCGATTCGGTTTCCAGGTTTGTTGTCGGAGCGGGCCCCGCGCCCGCCCCTGACATCGCCCCCGACCCTGGCCAGCCGGACCGCCGCCGATGATCCCCCTGAAGACCAACGTGCCGGTGGCGTCCCGCCCGGTCGTCGTCTGGGCGCTGCTGGCGATCAACACGGCCGTGTTCCTGTGGCAGGTGGCCCTGCCGGCGCGCGAGGCCTTCCTGGCCGCCGCCCAGTTCGCCCTGATCCCGCGACGTTACGGCGATCCCGCCTGGGCTTACGCCGTCGGCCTCGATCCGCAGAACTACTGGCCGCTGCTGACCAACACCTTCATGCATGGCGGCTGGCTGCACCTGATCGCCAACATGTGGACGCTGTGGCTGTTCGGCGCCGCCGTGGAGGACCGGATGGGCCGGCTGCGCTTCGCGCTGTTCTACGTGCTGTGCGGCGTGCTGGCGAGCTGGGCGCACATGGCCGTGTACAGCGACAGCGAGGTCCCGGCCCTCGGCGCCTCGGGCGCCATCGCGGCGGTGCTGGGCGCGCATATCACGCTGTTCCCGGCGTCGCGCGTGCTGCTGATCATCCCGATCATCGTCATCCCGCTGCCGCTGGCGGTCGGCACCTGGTGGTATGCGGTGTTCTGGTTCGGGCTGCAGCTGTTCCAGGGCACTGGCGACCTGCTGTTCGCCAGCCCGGAAATGCTGACGGGCGGCGGCGGCATCGCCTGGTGGGCGCATATCGGCGGCTTCGTCGCCGGGCTTGCGGCCGTGCGGTTCCTGGCCCCGCCGGACCCGCGCGACGTCTGGCGGCGGCCACCGTGAGGGAGACGTGCCGAGGGGGATGCGGTCATAGGGCTGGAAGGAAAATCGGCCGGGCCCCCCGCGCGACGGGGGGCCCGACCAGTGCGCCGCCGGGCGCATGAGATTCCGGCAGCGGCAAACCCGCGAAAATCAGTGCAGCGTGCCGGGGCGTGGTCCACCCCAGGCGCTGCCGGCCGGCGGTGGCACGATGCCCCCGACCGGCTCCCCGTCGATCACCAGCCCATCCGGGCCGGCCGTGACCTGGACGGCCTGTCCATCGTGGATGCGCCCTTCGAGGATGCGCGTTGCGAGCGGGTTCTGCAACTCCCGCTGGATGACGCGCTTCAGCGGACGGGCGCCGTAGACCGGATCGTACCCGGCGTCGGCCAGCCAGCGCAGCGCCGCCTCGTCCAGGTCGAGGGCGATCTCGCGATCCGCCAGCATGCGGCGCAGGCGGTTCAGCTGGATGTCGACGATGCCGGTCATGTGCACGCGGGACAGCCGGTTGAACAGCAGGATCTCGTCCAGCCGGTTCAGGAATTCGGGCCTGAAGCTCGCCCGCACGACCTCCATCACCTGCTCGCGCGCGGCGGCGCTGTCGGCCCCCTCCGGCAGCTCGGCCAGGAACTGGCTGCCCAGGTTGGAGGTCATGACGATCAGCACGTTGCGGAAATCCACCGTGCGGCCCTGACCGTCGGTCAGGCGGCCGTCGTCCAGCACCTGGAGCAGGACGTTGAAGACGTCCGGATGCGCCTTCTCGACCTCGTCGAACAGGACGACCTGATAGGGCCGGCGGCGCACGGCCTCGGTCAGGGCGCCGCCCTCCTCGTAACCGACATAGCCCGGCGGGGCGCCGATCATGCGGGCCACGGAGTGCTTCTCCATGTACTCGGACATGTCGAGGCGGACCATGGCCGTCTCGTCGTCGAACAGGAACTCCGCCAGCGCCTTGGTCAGTTCCGTCTTGCCGACACCGGTCGGGCCGAGGAAGAGGAAGCTGCCGATCGGGCGGTTCGGATCCTGCAGACCGGCGCGGGCGCGGCGGACGGCGTTGGCCACCGCCACCACCGCCTCCTCCTGCCCGATCACGCGGGTGCGCAGCCGCTCCTCCATGCGGAGCAGCTTCTCGCGCTCGCCGGTCAGCATCTTGTCGACCGGAATGCCGGTCCAGCGGCTGACCACGGCGGCGATTTCGTTGTCGCGCACCTCCTCGTCCAGCATCCGGTGCTGGGAGGCCTCCTGCGCCGCCTGGAGCTTGCGCTCCAGCTCGGGGATGACGCCGTAGGTCAGCTCCCCCGCCCGCTGCCAGTTCTGGGCGCGCTGGGCCTGGTCCAGCTCCGCCCGCGCGGCTTCGAGCTGCTCCTTGATCTTCTGGGCGCTGGTCAGGCTCTCCTTCTCCGCCTGCCACTGGGCGGTCAGGGTGGCGGACTTCTGCTCGAGCTCCGCCAGCTCGCCCTCCAGCTTCTCCAGCCGGTCCTTGGCGGCCTGATCTGTCTCCCGCTTCAGGGCCTCGCGCTCGATCTTCAGCTGGATGATGCGGCGGTCCAGCTCGTCGATCGCTTCGGGCTTGCTGTCGACCACCATGCGCAGACGCGACGCCGCCTCATCGATCAGGTCGATCGCCTTGTCGGGCAGGAAGCGGTCGGTGATGTAGCGGTTGGACAGGGTCGCGGCCGAGACGATGGCACCGTCGGTGATGCGCACGCCGTGGTGGACCTCGTACTTCTCCTTCAGGCCGCGCAGGATGGAGATGGTGTCCTCCACCGTCGGCTCGTCCACAAACACCGGCTGGAACCGGCGGGCCAGGGCCGCGTCCTTCTCGATGTATTTGCGGTACTCGTCCAGCGTGGTGGCCCCCACGCAGTGCAGCTCGCCCCGCGCCAGCATGGGCTTCAGCATGTTGGAGGCGTCCATGGCGCCGTCCGCCTTGCCGGCGCCGACCAGCGTGTGCAGCTCGTCGATGAAGACGATGATCTCGCCCGCCGCAGCACTGATCTCCTGCAGCACGGCCTTCAGCCGCTCCTCGAACTCGCCGCGGAACTTCGCACCGGCGACCAGGGCACCCAGGTCGAGCGAGAGGATGCGCTTGGACTTCAGCCCCTCCGGCACGTCGCCGTTGACGATGCGCTGGGCCAGCCCCTCCACGATGGCGGTCTTGCCCACGCCGGGCTCGCCGATCAGGACGGGGTTGTTCTTTGTGCGGCGGGCCAGCACCTGGATGGTGCGGCGGATCTCCTCGTCGCGGCCGATGACCGGGTCGAGCTTCTGGTCGCGCGCCGCCTGGGTCAGGTCGCGGGCGTACTTCTTCAGCGCGTCATAGCCCTGCTCGGCGCTGGCCGTGTCGGCCGTGCGGCCCTTGCGCAGGTCGTTGATGGCGGCGTTCAGCTTCTGCGCGCTGAGGCCGGCACCCTTCAGCGCCTTGGCGGCGCCGGTGCCCTCGGCCAGCGCCAAGGCCAGCAGCAGCCGCTCGGCGGTGACGTAGCTGTCGCCCGCCTTCTCCGCCACCTGTTGGGCGCCTTCGAAGACCTTCGCCAGTTCGCGGGACAGGTAGACCTGCCCGGCGCCGGACCCTTCGACCTTGGGCAGCTTGGCGAGCTCCGCCTCGGTCAGCTGGAGGGCGCGCGCGGCGTCGCCGCCGGCCGCCCCGATCAGGTTGGCGGCCAGTCCCTCCTTGTCATCGAGGAGGGTCTTCAGGAGATGTTCGGGCGTGAGCTGTTGGTGGCCGCTCCTGAGAGCCAGCCCCTGCGCCGCCTGCACGAAACCCTGGCTGCGCTCGGTGAACTTCTGGAAATCCATGCGCTGTCTCCCGTCTGGCGGTCCGTAAAGTCGTCCCAGCTGGGCCCGACCGGACCATGATCCACGTCAAGGTGCGATCCCGGGAGGGATCATCGGTGAATGTGGGCGGAGACCCTGCGTGACACAAGGGTATGACGCCGGCGAAGCCCACCGCGGCCGGGACGAACCGGGCCACAGGCTGTTGCCCAGGGAGCGGAAGAATTCCAGCGCAGCGGAAAAGAGGAGGTTTCCATGCTCAAGTTCCTGGGCAGCGTCGTCGGCATCATCTTCATCATCGGCCTGATCGTCGTGATCGGGCTGCTCGCGCTCATCTTCTGAGACGGCGGCGGGGAATGAAGCCACCGCCATCTGATCTTCCCAGCATGGGCACGAACATCACCGGCACCAGCGGCTTCTCAGCCAGCCGCCCCCCGATCCTTTGCGATCGGGACGAGCCGCGAGAGGCCCGAGGGCGGTCCCACCGGCAGGACCATGCCCCGCCGGCCCCTCCACCACCGCTTTTCGCGTGATCCAGCCCCTGCCCCTCCGTCCGTATGGGCCCGCTTGCGTCCGCCCGCGGACCCGCCCATATCGTGCGCACCCCGGATACGGGGGCGAGGGGGAGCGGGTCCGCGCTCGAAGGAACGCCTCCCCGGAATGCCGCGACAACGGGTTCAACGAAGAGTGCGCGAGGGGACATGCGATGACTGAGGAGAAACTCAGCTTCCAGGCGGAGGTGAGCCGCCTGCTGGATATCGTGGCGCACAGCCTTTACTCGGAGAAGGAGGTCTTCCTCCGCGAACTGATCTCCAACGCCTCGGACGCCTGCGACAGGCTGCGCTACGCGGCCATCACGCAGCCCGAGCTGACCGCCGACGATCCCGGCTTCCGCATCCGGCTGATCCCGGACAAGGCGGCGAAGACCCTGACCGTCGCCGACAACGGCATCGGCATGAACCGGGACGACCTGATCGAAAATCTTGGCACCATCGCCCGCTCCGGCACGGCGCGCTTCATGGAGGCGCTGGCGGAGAAGAGTGCGGAGGGCAAGAAGGACCTGAGCCTGATCGGGCAGTTCGGCGTCGGCTTCTACTCCGCCTTCATGGTGGCCGACCGCGTCGAGGTGCTGAGCCGCAAGGCGGGGGAGGCCCAGGGCTGGCGCTGGACCAGCGACGGCAAGGGCAGCTTCACCATCGGGGAGAGCGACGACGCGCCGGCGCGCGGCACCCGGATCGTGCTGCACCTGAAGGAGGACGCGGCCGACTTCCTGGAGGAGTTCCGCCTGCGCACGGTGGTGAAGACCTATTCCGACCACATCGCCGTGCCGGTCCATCTGGGCGAGACCCAGGCCGAGGACACCCAGCCGCTGAACGCCGCGTCGGCCCTGTGGATGCGGCCGAAGGCGTCGATCAGCGAGGACCAGTACCGCGAGTTTTACCACCATGTGGCCCACGGCTTCGACGACCCCTGGCTGACCCTGCATTGGCGGGCGGAGGGCGTGATCGAGTACACGGGCCTGCTGTTCGTGCCCGGCCAGCGGCCGTTCGACCTGTTCGACCCGCGCCGCCAGCATTCCGTGAAGCTGTACGTGAAGCGCGTCTTCATCACGGACGAGGCGGAAGGGCTGGTGCCGCCCTGGCTGCGCTTCCTGAAGGGTGTCGTCGACAGCGAGGACCTGCCGCTGAACGTCAGCCGGGAGATGCTGCAGCACAACCCGATGCTGGCCAAGATGCGCGCCGGCATCGTCAAGCGCGTGCTGGGGGACCTGACCAAGAAGGCGGAGGATGCCGACGCGCAGCCCGACTACGCCCGGTTCTGGGACGCCTTCGGCGCCGTGCTGAAGGAGGGCCTGTACGAGGACCACGCCCACAAGGCCGACCTGCTGAAGCTGGTGCGGGTCCGCACCACCGTGTCGGGCGACGAGCTCGTCTCCCTGGACGCCTATGTCGCCCGCATGAAGGAGGGCCAGGAGGCCATCTACTACATCGTCGGTGACGACCGCGCGGCCCTGGCCCGCAGCCCGCAGATCGAGGGCTACCGCGCCAAGGGCGTGGAGGTTCTGCTGCTGACGGACCCGATCGACGAGTTCTGGGTTCCGGCCGTGGCCGAGTTCGCGGGCAAGCCCTTCAAGTCGGTCACGCGCGGCGGCGCCGACCTCGCCAAGATCAAGGCCGAGAGCGACGCGGCTGAGAAGAAGGATGCCGCACCGGAGGGCGATCTCGCCTCCCTCGTGGCGCTTCTGAAGACCACGCTGGGCGACGCGGTGAAGGATGTCCGCCGGTCCGAGCGCCTGACCGACAGCGCCGTCTGCCTCGTCGCCGACGACGGCGACATGGACATGCACCTGGAGCGGCTGCTGAAGCAGCACAAGCAGCTGAACGGCGGGTCCGCCCGGCGCATCCTGGAGGTCAACCCCGGCCATCCCCTGATCCGCCGCTTGGCGGAGAAGGTGGCCGCGTCGGGCAGTGCGGCGGGCCTGGAGGACGCGGCCTGGCTGCTGCTGGACCAGGCACGGATCGTGGAGGGCGAGCCCCTGCCCGACCCGGTCGCCTTCTCCCGCCGCCTCGCCGCGTTCGTGGAGCGCGGGCTGGCGGGCTGACCGCCACACGGGGGCGCAGTGACGCAGATCAGCGACACGGATCGCCGGTTCGGCCCTTGTTAGACACATGGGCCGCTTTCCGGAGCCCGTGTCGGTGGTCTGATGGTCCGTGTCGTTCTGTTGTTCGCGGCGCTGCTGTTCGCGGCCACACCCGTGTCCGCGGCGCCCCTTGCGGACGCGCTCAAGGCCCGCCTCGCCCATGGCGTCGGCATCGATGCCGACCGGGAGGGCGAGGATCTCTTCATCCTGGGTCGTTTCTACGAAGGCCGGGCCATGGCCCCGCTCTGGGTCGCCGAGGACGGGCCGACGGAACGGGCGCGCCAGCTCCTGGCCGTGCTGGCCGACGCCGCGGCGGAGGGGCTGGATTCGCGCGACTACGGCGTTCAGCGCATCGCGGCGCTGATCGACCGGGGCGATTCGCCGGACGCGCTGGCGGAGCTG
This sequence comes from Rhodospirillaceae bacterium, assembly GCA_029267445.1. Lineage (GTDB taxonomy): Bacteria > Pseudomonadota > Alphaproteobacteria > Azospirillales > Azospirillaceae > JAJUIU01. Next base: position 32,223 of record JAJUIU010000032.1, on the reverse strand, counting down.
GAGTTCCTGCTGTCGGACGGGCTGCTGGGCTATGGCCGGGACGTTTCGGCCGGCCGGCTGGAGCCCGCGCGGGTCGACCCGGAGCTGTTCGTGCAGCGGCTGGAGGTCGACCCCCAGGCGCTTCTGGCCGGGGCCGCGATGGCGGAGGACCTGCCCCGGTTCATGGCCGCGCTGCCGCCGGTCCGGCCCGAATATGTCCGTCTGCGCGAGGCGCTGCGCGCCTACCGGCTGCTGGCGGCGGCCGGCGGCTGGCCCCGGGTGCCGGAGGGTCCCAGCCTGAAGCCGGGACGGACGGACCCGCGGGTCGCCCTCTTGCGGGAGCGGCTGGCCGTGACAGGCGAGCTGCCGGCCGAGACGGCCCGGCCCGGCGACCCGCACCTGTTCGATCCAGACCTGGAGGCCGCCGTGCGCCTGTTCCAGCGCCGCCACGGGCTGGAGCCTGACGGCGCGGTGGGCAAGGCCACGCTGGCCGCGCTCAACGTCCCCGCCACCGACCGGGTGCGGCAGATCGCACTGAACATGGAGCGCTGGCGCTGGCTGCCGCGCGACCTGGGCGATCGTTACCTGATCGTCAACCTCGCGGCCTTCGAGCTCGCCCTGTTCGACGGCGGGGAGGTCGCGCACACCGCGCGCGTCATCGTGGGCGAGCCGTTCCGCCGCACACCCGTGTTCAGCGACAGCATGACCTTCCTGGAGCTGAACCCCTACTGGTACGTGCCGCCCCGAATCGCCCGGGAGGAGATCCTGCCCAGGATCCGCAAGGACCCGGCCCATCTCGCGAAGAACGGGTACACCCTGCTGTCCGACTGGTCGGAGAAGGCGGTGGCCGTCGACCCCGCGACGGTGGACTGGGCGGCGCTGGGCGGCCGGTTCCCCTTCCGGCTGCGGCAGGAGCCGGGCGAGGGCAACGCGCTGGGCCGGATCAAGTTCATGTTCCCGAACCGGTTCGACGTCTATCTGCACGACACGCCGTCCAAGCGCCTGTTCGAGCGCGCGGCGCGCACCTTCAGCCATGGCTGCATCCGGGTGCAGAACCCGCTCGACCTGGCGGCGGCGGTTCTGCGGCTGACGGGGACGGCGGGATGGGACCGCGCGGCGCTGGACGCGGCGGTCGCGAGCGGGAAGCGGCAGGTGGTGCGGCTGGCGCGGCCCCTGCCCATCCACATCACCTATGTCACGGCCTTCGTGGAGCCGGACGGAACCGTCCAGTTCCGGGACGATGTCTATGGCCGCGACAGGCGGCTGACAGCGGCGCTGGCCACGGCGGTTCCGGGTGGGCCGGGCGGGCCCGAGGAGGCCGCGCTGATCGCCGAGTGAAGCCGTTCGGCGGCCGAAAAGTGCAGGCGGAAGAGACACTTGTCGCTTGCCAAGCCGCATGCGCCACTGTCATGACTGCAGCCATGTCCTGCGTCGCACGCAGGACTCGCGGCCACGGGGGCGGGGAAGCGGGGGCATGCAGCGGCGGGATTTCCTGGCATCGATGGGGCGGATCGCCCTGGGCGCGGCGGCAGCCTCGGCGGTGCCGGCCTTCGCGATGCCGGCACTGGCCGCACCGGCCAAGGCCGCCCCGACCAAGACTGTGGCCCGGCGCAGCTTGTCCTTCGTCCATCTGCACACGGGCGAGCGCCTGAACGCCACCTACTGGGCCGACGGCCGGTACGACGCGGCGGCCCTGTCCGACATCAACCATGTCCTGCGCGACTGGCGGACGGGGGAGGTCGGCGCCATCGACCCCGGGCTGTTCGACCTGCTGCACGACCTGCGCCAGCGCCTGGGCAGCGACCAGCCTTTCAGCGTGATCTGCGGCTACCGCTGCCCGAAGACCAACGCCATGCTGGCCTCCCGCTCCGACGGGGTTGCCCGGCGCAGCCTGCACATGGACGGCAAGGCGATCGACATCGCGCTGCCGGGTCGCAAGCTGACCCAGGTGCGGGAGGCGGCGCTCGCCCTCGCCCGGGGCGGCGTCGGCATCTATTCCCGCTCGGGCTTCGTGCATGTGGACACTGGCCGCGTCCGCCAATGGGGTAGCTGAGGCCGCGTTCGGCAGGCGTCACGCCACCCTGGCCGGGCGGCAGTCGCGGCGCAGGATGGCGGCCACCTCCGCCTCCGGACGGTCGTTCCCCTCCCGCACCAGGACGAAAAGCTTGTCCGCCACGACCGTCGTGTCGGGGTGGGGGTTGATGGCGACGGTCCGGTCGCCGGCGTGGCGGAACGCGATGGCCAACCCGATGTCCGCCTCCAGCAGGGCGCGCACGATGTCGGCCCAACGCAGCCCGTCCACACCGACGGCGTAGCGCCAGCATTCCTCCCCCCGGCTGTTGAACAGGTCCTCCAGGATCGCCTCGGCGCCGGGCGCGGCCAGCGCCCGCACGATCATCTCCGGATAACCGCGCATGGGCCGGACCAGGATGTCGGCGCCGATGCGCTTCAGGCGGTCCCGGTTCTTGTCGTCCACGCACTCGCACAGGATCGTGCCGCCGGCCCCGCAGCTCCGCAGCCGGTCCACCGTGTCGAAGGTGTGCCCGTCGGAGGCGGGGTTCCCCTCCTCCGCCGCCATGACGACGATGAAGGCGGCCTTGTCGACGTCCACGGCCCGCAGGGCCTCCGGGTCCCAGGATTCGCCGGAGTAGTGGACGACACCCATGTCCGTCAGCTCCGGCGGCAGCCCGCCCGCATGGCCGGAGGTGAGGAGCTGCACCGGCCTGTCCCGGAAGGGCTCGCTCGACCGCAGCTCGCAGACAAGCCGCGTGACATAGGGCACGACATGCTCCGCCGGGATGTTCAGCACCAGGATGTGGTCGCGCATCCGCCATCTCCATGTCCCGCAGCGCATCCGCTGCCGCCGGTCCAGCCGGTATTCGAACCCCACGGTCGCGATCTGGAAGGCCAGCCAGATGCCGCCGCAGAAAAGCAGCAGCACCGTCGCCATGCGGCCCGGCAGGGTCTTCGCCACGACGTCGCCGAAGCCGACGGTGGTGACCGTGGTCAGGGTCAGCCAGAGGGCGTCGCCGACCGCCATGCCCTCGAACGCGACCATCGCCAGCACGTGCAGGCCGATGAGGGTGAGCAGGGCGGGCAGGAACAGCCGCAGCGACCGGCGCGGATCGGAGATCCGCATGTCGCGGCGCGCCGGCGGGCGGCCCTTCCAGACACCGGCGAAGTTCCTGGGGATCGGCATCGCTGGATGAACGGGCCGAACCAAGGAAAGTTGCGGCGTCCGGTCACGCTGGACTCCGGCGACCGCCGCCCCCATCTCGAAGTTTCGCGTGGGACGAGGCGGAGGCGGCGATGCGGACGGCGATCCTGGCTTTCTGGCTGATGCTCACGGCCGTCGCCATGACGGCGGGCTCCGCCCTGGCGCAGCCCTTCCCCTACCGGATCGACCGGGAACACGCGCACTTCGCCTTCATGGTCAGCCATATCGGCTTCGCCAGGACGCTGGGCGAGTTCCGGGAGGTGGAGGGGAGCTTCACCTTCGACGAGGCGGCGATGACCGTCTCGGACATCAAGGTCGTGGTGAAGACCGACAGCGTGGACACCAACCACGACGCCCGCGACGCGCATCTGCGCAAGAAGGACTTCCTCTGGTCGGACGAGCATCCGACCATGACCTTCGTCGGCACGGGCACCGAACGCACGGGCGAGCGCACGGGCCGCATCACCGGAGACCTGACGCTGCGCGGCGTCACCCGGCCGGTCACCTTCGACGTGACGCTGAACAAGACCGGTCGCTATCCCTTCGGGCCGAAGCATTATGCGGTGGGCGTGTCCGCGCGCGGGCAGATCAAGCGCAGCGACTTCGGCATGACCTACGCCGTGGCCGACGGGCTTGTCGGCGACGACGTCGACATCATCATCGAATTCGAGGGCATCCGGCAGGAGAAGTGATCCCCGCGCGGGATGCGAAACATCCGCCGAATTCCGCCTCAATCGGGGCCCAGCTTCGTGGCCTTTGCAGCGGGCCTGTCAGCGGTCTATCAAGACCGCGACGGCACCACCGTATCCAAGGCCAGGACCCATGTGCGGCATCGCAGGCTTTCTTTCCGACCAGACCTGGACCCGTGACGCCGACCTCGACTGGCTGGCGCGGATCGCGGGCGAGCTGGAGGCGGTGGGGCACGCGGACACCGCGCGGATCGAGGCCGCACTCGACGCGCTGGCCGGCCGTTTCGACGACCTTATGTCCTTCGCCACGCATCTGGCCGCAGCGACAAACCCAGGCATCCGGTCCCTGATCGCAGGTGCCGCGGCGCACTGCGCCACGCTGGAACGGGCCATCCGGGCCGACGCCCGGGCGCGGGAGGAATCGTTCGAGCGGCTGGCGGAACGGCTGCGCGACTATGGCTGGCAGCTTGGGCAGGAGGTGGTCGCCAACATCGACCGTACGCTGGCCCTGATGCCCGCCGGCCTGACGCCCAACCGGGCGCAGCATTTCACCGCCTGGGGCATCGAGCAGGTGCTGGAGAACCTGGACCGGCTGGAGGTGCGCGGCCGCGACAGCGCCGGCGTGGCGGTCCAGCTCACCCTGCCCGCCCCGCCGGCCGACGCGCTGCGCCACCTGCGCGCGCGCATCCACGCGGCCGGACTGGACGGCATCGACGCCGACGGCGCGGTCTCCCTCCAGACGTTGGGCGACGGCCGGATGACGGCCCGCTTCGTCGCCAAGACGGCCCAGCTGATCGGCAAGCTGGGCGACAATGGCGCGACCCTGCGCGCCAAGCTGCGCGCCCAGCCGATCCTGTGGGAGCTGGCGGAAGCGGCCACCCGGATCAGCGTGGTCGCCCACACCCGCTGGGCCAGCCACGGCGCCATCAACCTTGCGAACTGCCACCCGATCGCGGGCCAGCTCGCGGGCGAAGGGGCGGACGGGCTGGGCGCCGATGTCGACGCCGTCTGCGCCATGAACGGGGACGTGGACAATTACCGCAGGCTGCGGGAGACGCTTGTGGAGGCGCAGGGGCTGGCGCTTCCGCCGGCATCCACCGGCGACACCAAGATCATCCCCGTCCTCTACCGCCTGCAGTCCGGCAACGCCCCGGTGGAGGACCGCTTCCTGTCGGTGCTGCGCAAGCTGGACGGGTCGATGGCGATCGTGCTGCAGCACCCGTTGGAGCCCGAGCGCCTGCACCTTGGCCAGAAGGGCAGCGGGCAGAGCCTGTTCATCGCGCGGGTGAATGATGGCCTGATCTTCGCGTCGGAGAATTACGGCCTCGCCCCGCGCGCCCGCGCGTCGGCCGCCATGGCGCAGGTGGAGAAGGGCGGGCTCGCCGTCATCCTGTCCACCCGGCCGGGCGATCCGGCGCTTTCGGCCCGCAGCATTGACGACGGGGCGGAGACCACCCTGAAGCCGGAGACGATCGAGGTCTTCGCCCGCGACATCTTCCGCGGCGACTACGCCCACTTCTTCGAGAAGGAGGTGCACGAGGCGGCGTCCAGCGTCCGCAAGACCCTGACGGGCCGCTACCGGCGCGGCGGGCGGGAGGCGAGCTTCGTCCTGGACGGCGGGCCGTGGGGATCCTTGCGCCGCCGGCTGGCCGATGCCGACAGCCCGGCCATCCGCCGCATCTTCGTCACCGGCCAGGGCACCGCCGCCATCGCCGCCATGGGCATCGCGCACCTGCTGCGACAGGCTCTGCCCGGCACCGGCATCGCGGTGGAGAGTGCGAAGGCGTCGGAACTGTCCGCCGACCTGGACGGCGCCAACCTGGACGACGCGCTGGTGATCGCCATCAGCCAGTCCGGCACCACCACGGACACCAACCGGACCGTGGACCTCGCCCGCACGGCCGGCGCCTGGATCCACGCCATCGTGAACCGGCGCAACAGCCCGCTGGTGCGCAAATCCGACAGCCACCTGTTCACCAGCGATGGCCGCGACATCGAGATGGCGGTGGCCAGCACCAAGGCCTTCTACAGCCAGGTCACCGCCGGCAAGCTGACCGCCCTCTGCCTCGCAGACTCGCTGGGCACCCTGCCGAAGCCGCAGATCCATGACGAGCTGGTCGCGCTGGAGGGTCTGCCCGCCCGCATCCAGGAGGTGCTGGACGACGAGGGCGCCATCGCCGCCTGTGCGGAGGCCTACGCGCCCTACAACCGCTACTGGGCGGTGGTCGGCAATGGGCCCAACAAGATCGCGGCGGAGGAGATCCGGATCAAGCTGTCGGAGCTCTGCTACAAGTCCATCCCGGTCGACTTCACCGAGGACAAGAAGCACATCGACCTGTCGACCGAGCCGCTGACCCTGGTGGTGGCCAACGACATGCCGGCGGCCCTGGCCCAGGACACGGCCAAAGAGGTCGCCATCTTCAAGGCGCACAACGGCAAGCCCATCGTGTTCGCCGCGAAGGGGGAGACCTGCTTCGACGCCTATGCGGAGGCGGTGGTGCGCCTGCCGTCGGCCGGGGCGGGGCTGGATTTCGTGCTGGCCACGGTGGCCGGGCACCTGTGGGGATTCCATGCCGCCCGCGCCATTGACCGCCGCTCCGCCCCCTTCCGGGAGCTGGCCTCCCAGGTGGACGAGCGGCGCGCGCGGCCGAAGGCGGACCTCGCCGACATCGCCGACCGCATCGGCGCCGAGCTGGACCAGGTGGCGCTGGGGGAGCTTGACGCCGCCCTGCCGCCGCGTCTCGCCGCACGGCTGGCCTTGCTGGCACCGCGCCTGCGCGCCGGGGCCGGCGACCGCGACGGCCTGCTGACCGAGGCCGAAACGGTGCTGCGCGACTGCTTCGAGGAGACGAGCCGACCGATCGACACGATCCGGCATCAGGCCAAGACCGTCACGGTCGGCATCTCCCGCCCTGGCCGGGAGATCGCGCCCGTGCTGCACGGCGCGCTGGCCGACCTCGGCGTCGGCCTGGGCAGCCTTGCCGAACATGACCGGCAGACCCTGATCGCCGTCAGCCCGATGCTGACGGACGTGCCGGGCGGCATCCTCTACCGGATCGAGGGTGAGGCGCCGGACGGAGCGCCCCTGCTGCGGGCCGTGATGAAATCCGGTCGGTCGGACGTGCCCTCGGGCTACGACCGGCCCAAGCCGGCGGCGGGCAGCAAGCGCCGCGCCCTGCGGCTGGGCCGGGCCATCCTGTCGGCCGGCCCGCACGGCAAGGAGAACCTGCTGCTGGTGCCCGTGTTCGACGAGGGGGACTGGACCGTGACCGGCCTCGTCCTGCTGCATGCCGACATCGCGGCCCAGGCCTCGCTGCAGCAGAAGACGGCGCTGCTGAAGGATCTGCGGGCCTACGAGGACCTGCTGGACGCCTTCAGCGAGGCGAGCCACGCCACGGGGCGGACGGATTTCAGCGGCTTCATCGCCGCCGCGAGCCCCCGCGACCTGCTGTTCCGCCCGGCGGTGGAGCTGGTGCGGGATTAACGGCACACCTCACCCCCCTCGCTCCGCTCGGGACCCTCTCCCGCAGGGGGAGAGGGGAAACCTCGTACGGCCGCAGCTCGGTCAAAGTGCGCAGGTCCACGGAATCGTGCGCGGCGGCTGGTAAGTCCTCTCCCCCTGCGGGAGAGGGTGGCGAACGCCAGTGAGCCGGGTGAGGGGAGCGGCACGGGTACCGGGAAAGCACCCCTTCCGTTTGTGACATCCGCGTTCACGGACAGGATCGTTCAGGGGCGTTAACCATCACGCAAGGTTCTGGACGCAAGGTGACGGCGTACCCGCGCCGGAGCCGCCCCCCATGCGTCCAGCCCCGATTGTGGCCCCGATCCTGGCCCTGATCATCGCCGCCCTGGCGATGTCCGGCCATGCCATGGCCGAGGCGCTGACGGCCTCGGCCGTCGGGCCGCTGGTGCCAAGCGCGCCCGCCGAGGCGGAGCTGCGGTCGGGCACCCTCACCCTGTCCGCGCTGGGAGACGGCTCCTACGCGCTGCGCCTGGACGGGGTGATCACGCCGGAGGTGGCCGCCCGGTTCAACGGGCTGCTGGACAGGCTGCCGGCCGGAGCGCCGCTGCTGCTGGAGCTGCGCAGCCCCGGCGGATACACCAGTGCCGGCTATTCCATGATCGACCGCGTCATGGCGGAGCGCGAGGCCGGGCGGCCGGTGTCGACCCGCGTCGGCCGGGGCGACTATTGCGAGAGCATGTGCGTCGGCCTGTTCATGGTCGGGGAGACGCGGGTCGCCGCGCCGGACGCCGAGTTCATGGTGCACGCCCCGCGCGGCCTGACCTCCGGTGCCGTCACCGTCCGATCCGTGCAGCGCATGATGGACCGGCTGCGCCAGCTGGGCGCGTCGGAGGAGTGGCTGCGCCGGGTGGAGGCCGCCGGCGGATTCAGCGGGCGGGTGGACTACCGCGTGCCCGCAGCCCAGCTCGCCGCCGACCGCGCCGGCGTGGTCACGGCGCTGGACCGGCCCTGACGCCGCCACTGGGACGGCCCCGCGTCCCGGCGCTTGTCAAATCCGCCCGGCGGCGGCATGACTGCGTCCCAGCCGCGCGACTATCGGAACGACAGGCCGTTGCACCTCCATCAGCTGACCGAGGCCCTCGAGGCGATTTCGGACGGGTTCGCGCTGTTCGACCCCGACGAACGGCTCGTCCTGGTCAATGGCAAGTTCCGCGACATGTTCGGCGAATCGGCGGTCCGGCTGGTGCCCGGCACCAAGTACGAGGCGCTGCTGCGCGCCGCCGTGCTGGCGGGGGAGAACCCGGACGCCCTTGGCCGCGATCCCGAATGCTACATCCAGGAGCGGCTGGCCACCTTCCGCGTCCCCCCGGTGGAGCCGTTCGAGTTCCAGCTGCATGACGGGCGCTGGGTCCTGGTTTCCGACCACAAGACGGCCGACGGCGGCACCGTCTGCATCCGCACCGACATCTCCGAGCTGAAGCGCCGCGAGCGGGCCCTGCGCGAGAGCGAGCGCCGCTACCGCCAACTGGTCGACCTGTCGCCCGACGGGATCGCCGTCTACGACTTCCAGGGGCGCGGCCGGTTCCTGAACGCCGCCGGGCGCCGCATCCTGGGCGTGCCGGACGGGGCCGACGTGTCCCGCTTCAACGTGCTGGAGTTCGCGGCGGAGGAGACCCGCGCCAGGGCTGCCGAGATGCTGGCCAAGACGGCGCAGCACGACGGGCGGCCGGTCATGCCCGTGCGCTACATCGCCCGCCGCACCGACGGCACCACGCTGGTGACGGAGGCGACGGGCGTGCCCTTCTCCAGCGGTGGGGAGAACCTGATCCTCGCCCTGTTCCGCGACGTCTCGGACGAGGAGTCGGACAAGCGCCGCCTGCAGGAGAGCGAGGCCCGCGCCCGCAGCATCATGGACACGGCCCTGGACGGCATCGTCAGCATCGACAGCGACGGGCTGATCCTGGAGTTCAACCCGGCGGCCGAGCGGATCTTCGGCTGGACGCGGGCCGAGGTGCTGGGCCGCCCCATCGGCGAGGTGCTGATCCCCGGCCACCATCGCGCGGCGCACGAGGCCGGGATGGACCGCATGGCCAAGGGCGGCGCGCCCCGCATGCTTGGCCGGCGCGTGGAGATCGAGGCGCTGCGGCGCGACGGTGCCGTCTTCCCGGTGGAGCTGTCGATCACCGAGGTGACGCTGGAGCACGGCAAGCGGTACACCGCCTATATCCGCGACATCACCGACCGCAAGCGGGCCGAGCGCGAGATCTACGACAAGACGCGCATCATCGACGCCATGCTGGAGACGGTCGGCATCGGCATCGAGATCTTCGACGGCGACGGCCACCTGTTGGCCGCCAACCGCCACCTGAAGGAGATGTTCGACCTGCCCGACCGGCTGATGCGGCCGGGCACCCATGACAAGGAGATCCTCCGCTTCATCGCCGAGCGCGGCGAGTATCCGGAGGAGACGGTCGAGCAGACCATGGCGAGCTACGATTCGCTGCGCGCCGAAGGGGCCTATTTCGACGAACGCCAGCGCCCGAACGGCGACTGGGTGCAGGTCCGCCATTTCCCCATGCCGGGCGGGGGCTATGTCGGCCTGTTCACCGACGTGACGGAGCAGAAGCGGCTGGAGATGCAGCTGCTCCAGTCGCAGAAGATGGACGCGCTGGGCCAGCTCGCGGGCGGCATCGCGCACGAGTTCAACAACATCCTGTCCGTGATCGGCGGCTATGCCAGCATGGCCCAGGGCATGGTCGATCCGGATGGGCCGGTGCCCGGATACCTGTCCAAGATCTCCGCCGGGGTGCAGCGGGCGGCGGCGCTGACGCGCGAACTGCTGACCTTCTCCCGCCGCAAGCCGGTGCAGGCCCGCACGGTCGACCTGGCGGCCGTGGTGCGCGGGCAGGAGTTCCTGCTGAACCCGCTGCTGGGCGAGACGATCGAGCTGCTGTTCATGCTGCCGGAGGAGCCGGTCTGGGTCTCCATCGACCCGGACATGGCGGCCCAGGTGCTGGTCAATCTCGCCATCAACGCGCGCGACGCCATGCCGAGGGGCGGGCCCCTGGCGGTCATGCTGCAGACGAGCGGCGGCGCGGGACGCCCGCCGCCGGAGCTGCCGGGCGGGCGCTATTGCGTGCTGACCGTGGCCGACCGGGGGACGGGCATGCCGGACGAGGTGAAGTCCCGCATCTTCGAGCCCTTCTTCACCACCAAGCCGCCGGGCCAGGGCACGGGCCTCGGCCTCGCCATGGTCTATGGCGTTGTGAAGCAGGCGGGCGGCACCATCACGGTGGACAGCCGGCCCGGCAGCGGCACCACCATGCGCATCTGGCTGCCGGAGGCCGAGGCCCCGGCCGAGCCGATCGCCGCCGCACCCGTCCAGGCGGCCAAGGCCCCGACGGACCGGCCGGCGACCATCCTGGTGGTGGAGGACGAGCCCGACCTGCTGGAGCTGGTGCGCGACACGCTGCTGGGTGCCGGCTACACGGTGCGGACGGCCGCCGACGGGGTGGAGGCGCTGGAACGGTTCGAGGAGGGCGGCATCGACCTGCTGCTGACCGACCTCGTCATGCCTGAGCTGGGCGGGGCCCGCCTCGCCCAGCTGGTGACCGAGCTGGACCCCGCCGTGCGCGTCCTGTTCATGACCGGCTACCCGTCGCGCGGGCAGTACGCCTCCTCCGACCTGCCGCGCGACGCCGTGGTGCTGGCCAAACCCATCGACCTCGCCACCCTGCGCACGGCGGTGGCCCAGGCCCTGGCCGGCACGCTGACCCGCGCCGGGGCGGCGACCCTCCAGGGCGAGCCGGCCCAAGGCGGGACCGGCATGCACGGTCTTGCCAACGGTCACGGCACCGGCAAGGATCGCTGAGCAAGGACGGATGCGCCCATGACCTTCCTCGCCCCGCAGCAGCCCGACGACCCGCTGAAGGCGATCACCATCCTGGTGGTCGAGGACCAGGCCGCCACGCGCGGCTGGATCTGCGACATGCTGCGCACGCTCGGCATCAAGAGCATCCTGACCGCCAATGACGGGATGGACGCGCTGGGCATCCTGAAGGACGAGGGCGTGAAGGTCGACGTGGTGCTGTGCGACTGGATGATGCCGCGCATGAGCGGCATCGAGCTTCTGCGCAAGGTGCGGCAGACCCGACCCGACCTGCCCTTCGTCATGCAGACCGGCAACGGCACCACCGACGCGGTGCTGGAGGCGAAGGTCGAAGGCGTCTCCGCCTTCGTTGTGAAGCCCTTCTCCTGCGCCCAGCTGGAGGTGAAGCTCCGCCTCGTCATCGGCAAGGCCGGGCGGAAGTAATCCGACGCGTTGAAAAGTTACTATCTGAAGTGTTTTACACGCCGCAAGCAATGCGCGCGTTTGGCTGTCGTATAGCCGACATACCCGCGTTACGCGCATTATAATTCCCACAAAATCTTTGGCGTTGAATTGCACGTTCTATCGCGTGCAATGATGATGCGTGTGAGCAAACAGTTTGGACATCAACGCATCGGATAACAATCCGGGCGCGCAATAAAGGATCATTATGCCCATCGCCTTCCGCCAGATACCAGCGCTCGCCGGCCAGCAGGTCACCCTGCCGATGGGGCTGACGGGAATGGGCTGGCCGGTGGTGACGGCCTTCCTGGCCGGTTCACTGGCGGTTGCGTTGGGCTTTGCGGCCACCGCCGGTTACGCGCGGAAGGAGACGGCCGTCGGATTCCTGGCGCCGGCCACCGGAACCGTGCGGGTCGTTCCGCCCCGTGCTGGCACCCTGGCGGCGCTGGCCGTCGGCCCCGGCGACGCGGTCACGGCGGGGGAAGCGCTGTTCACCCTGGACACGCGCCAGGGGCTGGAGGGCGGCGGCACCCTGGACGCCGTGCTGCGCGACGGGCTGCTCCGCCAAGCCCAGCTTCTGCGGGAGCAGATCGCGGCGGAGGAGGCCCGCGCGGTCAGCGAGGCCGACCGGCTGGACTCCCGCCTGAGGGGCCTGACGGCCGAGCTGGAGTCGCTGTCCGTCCAGCGTAGCCTCCAGGCCGAGCGGGTCACCGTGTCGGAGGAGCGGCTGAAGGCGCTGTCCGACCTGCGCGCCAAAGGGTTCGTCTCCGAGGCGGAGTACCGGGCGCGGGAGGAGGCGTGGCTTGGCCAGCGCCAGTCCCTGGCCGCCATCGACCAGCGGACCGCCGCCCTGACGCAGGAACGCCGGCAGACGGAGATCCAGCGCGCCCAGGCGCCGGCGGAGAGTGCCGACCGCCTGGCCCGCCTGCGCGCGACGGAGGCTGAGCTGGCTCAGCGCAAGGTGGAGGTGTCGGCCCAGGGTGCGGTCACCGTACGGGCCCCCTCCCCAGGCCGCGTCACCGGCATCCAGGCGCAGCCGGGCCAGCGGATCGACCCGACCAAGCCCGTCCTGTCCATCGTGCCGGAGGATGCGGCCCTGCGGGCGGAACTGTTCGTGCCCAGCCGGGCCATCGGCTTCGTCGAGCCGGGGCAGCGCGTGCGCCTGATGTACGACGCCTTCCCCTTCCAGCGCTTCGGAGCCCATGGCGGCACGGTGGAGACGGTGTCGGAAACCATGCTGACCCCGGAGGAGGCGCTGGGGCCGATCCGTCTGCCGGAACCGGCCTACCGCGTCACCGTGGCGCTGGACCGGCCGACCGTGAACGCCTTCGGCCGTGATGTCGGCCTGCAGCCGGACATGACGCTGCGCGCCGACATCGTGCTTGAGGAGCGCACGCTGCTGGAATGGCTGCTGGAGCCGCTGCTGAGCGCCAGGGGGCGGATGTGATGCTGGACAGTCTCATCCGCGCCCCGATCAGTGGCATGACCACCCCGATCCCGGAATTCAGAGATCGCCGCGCGACCCACAGGGACGCCGGTCGACCCAGGTTCCTGCCCGTCCACGACGCCATCCTCACGAATGGGCGACTGACCGGGCACGCGAACGCCCCAAAAATCACCAACGTAAGGGAAGGTGAAGAATGTCGGACGATTTGCTCAACGACCGCGAAGTCGAACAGACTGATCTGGAGCGGGCCTCCGGTGCCTTGTGGACGCCCTGCCCAACCCTGCTGTTCCAAGACGACTTCTGGTCGGAGTGGCTCCGGCGCGAGCAGACGCGCCCGTCGTAACCAAGCCGAACCGCGCGGCCGGCGGGATCGGCCCACCGGTCGCGCGACCGGTCCACGACGGACGCGAAGGATAGATTCAATCAAGAAGGATATTCGTTTGTTCCTTTCGCCCGGTATTCCCGGGCGGGAACCCCCGCCGGCACGTGGCCGGCGGGGCCCCCGAGGAGCCTAGCCGTGGTGGAACACCGATTGGCTCCACAGACAGTGAGGACGACGCAGAATGACAGTGAACTTAGAATTGTTCAAGGAACTTCCTGGGCCTATGGGAAGCAAAGCGCAGCTTTCGTCGGACGACCTTGAGATGATTTCTGGCGGATTCGCTCGCGAGATCGTCATCATTATCATTGGCCAGATCATGTCGGAGATCTCGTGTGATCGCCCCGTCGGGACCCCGGACGTAAACATGGGCGATCTTGGAGTCGCCTAAGATTACAGGACGTAGACCGCGCCTATCCATCATGGGCATGCTCCTTGTGAGTATATGTGCTTCCAATGAATTCTCGATGCAACCTCTGACCACTTCAAGCCAACCGAGAGTATCAGCGGAAGCGTTCAACAACCTCAGCGCGAATGGAGATCAGCGATGAACTCGTACGTTGTTGCTATTGATGGCGACCTTCGGTTGCCTTTCACCGATGTCTCAGTTCTGGAACTTGATGATCTGGAAATGGTCGCGGGTGGAGGCATGGGAACCTTTATCCGAGAGGTGGCAGAAATAATTGGCATAGCCCAATTGGTTGACTGGGGGATGCGGAGCGTTCTGGGCATTGATGGCAGTTCCCCTGCGCCAAACATAAGCATGGGAGATCTCGGCGTGCCCTGACCAGTGACAGGTGGGCCCGAGCTTCACTGAAGTTCGGGCCCACATTACTCTTTCTCAAGCATATCACACTTGACTCACTGGATTTTCGGGCACGTCCGCACCGTCGGTTTCCACGTTGTCGGCGACCGATGAAATTTTTCGTGATGAATATGCAACCAATAACCAAACAGGAAATTCAACAATGGAGCAAAATAGTTTGCCTACCAAATACCACATTAGACATGAAAACGACCACACTGACGATAGGAGGTTTTTCCTTGTTCTCGTGATTTTAGGAGTCTATCTTTTTGGACAGACCTTGATTGGTCATGCAATGCAATCCGTCGAGAACCAACCTGATCATGGGCCATCTGCAAGCAAGATACTTTCAAAAATAATAATGGATTTCTCATGCCTCCTATTGACTATTTACATCATTCTGTATAAATCTAAATCAGTCGATAGCTTGAGACAAATGTTTTCCGTGCCAACAAGATGGTACTCGCGTTATCCAATTTTTGCTCTTGCAGCGACCACGCTATTCTTCCAAGTAGCGCTACTGCATTCATTTGTGTCTGAAGCTTCTCTTTACGAAGAAGCTTGTGGAGTTTCTGCAGACGGTCGACAGTTCTTTATGATACTTGTGATTCTTGGTTTTTTCTCTTTGTGCGTCATAGGCCCGACGCTTGAGGAAATTCTTTTCAGGGGGATTATGTTTGAATATATCAACAAAGAGATTGGACCTTTTTTTGCAATTATTACAACAACTGTTATATTTGCCGCACTTCATATCAATAATGAGAATTTTCTGGCGTTGGCTGCAACCGGGCTGATCTTTGGTATTTTGCGTTGGCTAACTGGTTCCATACTTACTCCCACCCTACTGCATGGGCTAATAAATACGTTTGAGTATGTAATCATACTACATCACAAATCTTGCCATATCGCTTGATTTCATTGAGCAAGTAAAACCTGTAAGATTCGTTTGGGGAGCATCGCATATGGCAGGGTTGATGCAATCCGAAGCCGCCGAATGCGGACTCGCCTGCCTCGCCATGGTGATGGCGCACCATGGGCACGAGGTGGATCTGGGCACGCTGCGCCGGCGCTTCCCGGTGTCGCTGAAGGGCACCACCATGAAGTCCATCCTGCTGATGGCGCAGCGGGTGGGGCTGACGGGGCGTGGCCTTCGGCTTGAGCCGGCGCATCTGAAGGACCTGAAGCTGCCGGCCGTACTGCACTGGGACATGAACCATTTCGTCGTGCTGGCGCAGGTGCGCGGCGACAAGGTCACGATCCACGATCCCGCCAAGGGTGTGGTCCGCATGACCATGGCGGAGCTGGGCCAGCATTTCACCGGTGTGGCCCTGGAGCTGACGCCGACCAGCACGTTCGAGAGGAAGAAGGAGCGCGCGCGGCTGCCCCTGACGGCCCTGTTCGGCCGGGTGGACGGGATGAAGCGCGCCCTGCTGCAGGCGCTGGTCCTGTCCGTGGTGCTACAGATCGTGCTGCTGGCCGGTCCGTTCTACATGCAGCTGGCGGTGGACGAGGCGGTGATGAAGGGCGACGGCGGGCTGCTGATCGCACTTGCCGTCGGGTTCGGCCTGCTGACCGCCATCCGGGTCGCGTCGGACTGGCTGCGCGCCCAGGTGCTGCTGATCCTGGGCAACCTGATCGGCTTCCAGATGGTGGCGAACCTGTTCCACCATATGGTGCGCCTGCCGCTGGACTGGTTCGAGAAGCGGCACATCGGCGACCTCGTCTCCCGCTTCGGGTCCACCCGGCCGATCCGCGACCTGATCGCGGAGGGGCTGGTCGCCGCCGTGGTGGACGGTCTGATGGCGATCCTGACCCTGGTCATGATCTTCATCTACTCCCCCCTGCTGGCGGCCATCGTGCTGGTGGCGCTTGTCCTCTATGCCGCGATCCGCGTCGCCGCCTACCGCGTGCTGCGCCAGCGCCAGGAGGAGCAGATCGAAGCGATGGCGAAGGAGCAGTCCAGCTTCATCGAGACCGCCCGCGCCATCCAGACGATCAAGACCTTCGGCCGCGAGACCGACCGCGAGGGGGTGTGGCAGAACCGCTTTGCCGACACGGTCCAGCGCACGGTGCGCCTGGGCCGCCTGCAGATCAGCTTCAAGACGGTGAACGACCTGCTGTACGGGGCGGAGAACATCCTGGTCGTCTATGTCGGCGCGCGCCTCGCCATGGAAGGTCATATGACCGTGGGTATGCTGTTCGCCTTCATGAGCTACAAGCAGCAGTTCCTGGACAAGGCGACCAAGCTGCTGGAGACGGCGATCGAGTACCGGATGCTGGACCTGCACCTGGACCGCATCGCCGACATCGCGCTGGCGGAGCGGGAGAAGGGCCTGGAGAGCACGCTGGACACCCTGCCGCTGGTCCAGCACGAGCTGAAGGGCGGCATCGCGCTGCGCGGCGTGTCCTACCGCTACGCCGAGACGGAGCCAGACGTGCTGGCGGGCGTCGATCTCGAGATCGCGCCGGGCGAGTTCGTCGCCATCACCGGCCCGTCGGGCGGTGGCAAGACCACGCTGCTCAAGATCATGCTGGGCCTGTTCCGCCCGCGCGAGGGGGAGGTGCTGGTGGACGGGGTGCCGCTGGACCATGTCGGCCCCACCGCCTTCCGCGCCCAGGTCGGCGTGGTGATGCAGGACGACCAGCTTCTGTCCGGCAGCCTGGCTGAAAACATCACATTCTTCGACGCAGCACCCGACCTGATGTGGATGCGCCAGTGCGCGGCGCTGGCCGGCATCGACCAGGAGGTCATGGCCATGCCCATGAACTACAACACCCTGGTCGGCGACATGGGGGCGGCCCTGTCCGGCGGGCAGCGGCAGCGCGTCCTGCTGGCCCGGGCGCTCTACCGCAAGCCGCGGCTGCTGTTCATGGACGAGGGCACCAGCCACCTGGATGTCGCCAAGGAGCGCGAGGTGAACGCCCACATCGCGCGGCTGGGCATCACCCGCATCGTCATCGCCCACCGGCCGGAGACGATCGCGGCGGCCGACCGCGTGCTGGTCCTGATGGGCGGCAAGCTGATCGCCGCCGAGACCGCCGCCGGGACCGTGGCGGCGGAGTGACCCCTACTCCGCCGCGAGCCCGCGCACCCGTTCCTGGGTGCCGTGGGTGAAGACGCGGTCGGTGGACAGCACCTCGGCGGGGCCGAATTCCGGCAGGCCGGCGAGGCGCTGGTAGATCGGGCCGAAATCCACGAAGGTCGCCTCGAACAGCTGTTCGAAGCTGTCGATGACGAAATAGGTCTGCTGGTAATCGTCGATGCGGTAGCGGGTGCGCATCACCCGCTCAAGCTCGAAGCCGATCCGGTTCGGACTGCGGCTCTCGATGGCGTAGGGCGTCTCCCCGGCGGACGACAGGATGCCGGCGCCGAACACCTTCAGCCCGTCGCGCCCGGCGATCAGCCCGAACTCCACCGTGTACCAGTAGAGCCGCGCCAGATTCTCGATCCGCCCCAGCTTGAGGGCCCGCTGCCCGCCCTTGCCATAGGCCTGCATGTAGTCGGCGAAGACCGGGTGCATCAGCAGCGGCACGTGGCCGAAGAAGTCGTGGAAGACGTCCGGCTCCTCCAGATAGTCCATCTCCTCCGGCTTGCGGATCCAGTTCGTCACCGGGAAGCGGCGGGCCGCCAGATGGTCGAAGAAGGCGCCCTCTGGGATCAGGCCCGGCACCGCCACGATGGTCCAGCCGGTGGCCGCCTCCAGCCGCTCAGAGGCGCGGCGGAAATCCGGCACGCCGTCGCCCGCGTCCAGGCGGGACAGGCAGTCCATGAACTCCGGCGCGGCGTAGCGCGGCAGCAGCCGGGACTGCCGGTCGTACAGCGTCCGCCAGAGGGCATGGTCCGTGTCGGTGTAGCGGTCCCAGCCCTGGTCGATGGTGAAGTCGGCGCGCATGGCGGAATAGTCGCCGCGCAGCTCCTTGTCCGTCTTGCCGGAGCTGGCCGTGGCCTGCTTGAAGCCGTCGCCCGTGCCGTTGCCGCCGGTGCCGTCCACGCCCGTGCCGTCCACGCCCGTGTCCATGGCGCATCCCCCTCGCCGGAATTCAGTTCCCGCAAGTTTATCGCGGGCAGGCCGCCATTTCCTTGCGATCCGGCGCGCGCGCAACCGCTTTTTGGCAATTTCCACGCGGAATGCTGCGCAGCATGCGCCATTTCCTGCCGCAGCCTACGCCGCGCTGCGGCGCAGGCCGGCGGCGGCGGCCTCAGGCGGCGCGCACCGCGTCGGCCGGGCCTTCCAGCAGCTCCCGGAGGATCGCGGGGTGATGCTTGAAGATCAGGGAGAAATGCCCCTCCCCTTCCAGGATATGTGCCCGGGCGCCGGGGATGCGGGCGGCGTAGAGGCGGCCCGCCGCCACCGGCACCGTGGTGTCCGCAGTGCCGTGCCAGACGCTGACACGGCCCCGTATGCCCTCGAGCGGGAACCCCCAGTGCCGCGCATAGACCAGCGCGTCGGACACCGGCCCTTCGACACCGCCGCGCACCGCCTCGCGCCAGCCGGTCACCACCTTCTCGCCCGCGTCGGCGTTCAACAGCACCCGGTCGCTGGGCGGCAGGCCGGCCCGGCGCCGCAGCAGCCCGGCCAGCGCCAGCGGGTCGCCGCCCCGGATGAATCCCCGCACCGTATGCGCCGTCAGCCGCAGCGCCATGGGCCGCAGCGCCATGGGCCGCCGGCCCATGCCCATCAGGAACCCGGCGGGGCTGCCCGCCTCCCAGCCGAAGCCCGGGGGCGCCATGCCGGAGACCAGCGCCGTCGCCGTCAGCCGGTGCGGGATCGAATGGGCACAGGCGGCGGCGTAGGGCGCGCCGCCGGACATGCCGATCAGGGCCACCCGGTCCAGATGCAGCGCGTCGAGCAGCGCCTCCACATCCATGGCCCAATCCAGAAGGGAGCGGCCGGGCTTCGGGTCGGACAGGCCATAGCCCGGCCGGTCGGGGGAGATCAGCCGCACGCCGGGGATGGGGATCAGCCCCGCCTCCAGCCGCGAGCTGGGGAAGCCGTGGAAATAGAGCACCGGCGGGGCGGCCGGATCGCCATACTGCGCGAAACCCAGCGTGCGTCCGTCCGGCAGCCGCACCGTGCCGTCGCGCCGCCCGGCCTGGGGTGGGGACTGGTGGACGATCCCATGGGGATGCTGCATGGACCGCATGTGCGAACACCCGTGTCTTGGTCTTGATTGAGGACCGAACCTAGCAGCCCAAGCCGGGCCGAATTGGGGCAAGCCCGTGATCTTTCCGGGCGGTCACCTACCCTTATTCGGTCTCGCCACGACGGCGGATCAGCTCCCCCGTCTCCACCCGGCGCGTCTCAGCGCCCGCCCGCCGGCAGCGGCAGCGCGGTCGAGTGTTTGACCACGTCCAGCACGAAGCTGGACCGCACGTCCTTGACGCCGGGGATCTGCAGCAGCCGGCGCATCGACACCTCGGCATAGGCGTCCAGGTCCGGCACCACGACCTGCAGCAGATAATCCATGGTGCCGGTCATGACGAAGCAGCTCACCACCTCCGGGATGCGCTCCACCGCGCGGCGAAACAGGGCGTCGCCCTCCGCGTTCTGGTCGATCTTCACCTCGACGAAGGCGACGACGCCCAGGCCAAGCTTGCGCCGCTCCAGGATGGCGGAGTATCCCGTGATGTAGCCCGCCTCCTCCAGCTCCCTGACGCGGCGCAGGCAGGGGCTGGGCGACAGGCCCACCTGGTCGGCCAGGTCGACGTTGGACAGGCGCCCGTTGCGCTGCAACGCGTCCAGGATGCGCAAATCTGCCGCGTCCAGTGTTGTTTTGCCCATCGCCCGCCCCCCGCGCATCGCTCCGTTGGCATATTATTGCGCCAGCATGGCGGATTCGGGCATCACTTCGCAAGGACATGCTCCCGCCCCCCGGCCTATGATGCGATGATCCGGACATGGGGAGAGGCACGATGACGGCGGCGACTGCGCAGAAGCTGGACCAGGGCTACACCGGCGACCTGTGGGACAATCCCATGGGCACCGACGGGTTTGAGTTCGTCGAGTATACGGCGGAGGACACGGCGGCACTCGACGCGCTGTTCACCGCCATGGGCTTCGTCAAGATCGCCCGCCACCGCAGCAAGGACGTCAGCCTCTACCGCCAGGGTGGGGTGAACTTCATCGTCAATGGCGAGAAGGACAGCCTGGCCCAGAAGTTCGCCCGCGAGCACGGCCCCAGCGCCTGCGCCATGGCCTTCCGCGTGAAGGACGCCGCCAAGGCGATCAGGCGCGCGGTCGAGATGGGCGCCACCCAGGTGCCCGGCACCGTCGGCCCGATGGAGCTGAACATCCCGGCGATCGAGGGCATCGGCGGCAGCCTGCTCTATTTCGTCGACCGCTACGCCGGCCATCCGCATGGCGGCCCGTCCATCTACGACATCGACTTCGTGCCCCTGCCGGGCGTGGACCAGAACCCGCACGGGGCCGGCCTCGCCGTGGTGGACCACCTGACCCACAATGTCCGCAAGGGCCGGATGGACCACTTCTTCCAGTTCTACGGCGACATCTTCAATTTCAAGCAGATCCGCTTCTTCGACATCGAGGGACAGCATACCGGCCTGACCAGTCGCGCGCTGACCGCCCCCTGCGGCAAGATCCGCATCCCGATCAACGAGTCGAAGGCGGACGAGGGCTCCGAGAAGGTCGACCAGATCCAGGAGTTCATCCAGCAGTACAAGGGCGAGGGCATCCAGCACGTGGCGATGCTGACCCACGACATCATCAAGACCTACGACGCGCTGAAGGCCAACGGCGTGAAGTTCATGACGCCGCCGCCGGCCACATACTACGAGATGCTGGAGGACCGGCTGCCCGGCCACGGCCAGGACGTGGCGGAGCTGCAGAAGCGCGGCATCCTGCTGGACGGGGCGGAGGGCAAGTACCTGCTCCAGATCTTCACCGAAACCGTGATCGGCCCGATTTTCTTCGAGATCATCCAGCGCAAGGGTGACGACGGCTTCGGCGAGGGCAACTTCCGCGCCCTGTTCGAGAGCATCGAGCGCGACCAGATCCGGCGCGGCGTGCTGAAGGTGGCGGACTGACCGTCCATCTCCGCGATTTCGGTCGGGTCGGCTCCGGAAGGGCCGACCCCAACGGAGCGGGGGTTTACCGAGCAATTGCGCACCGGCCCGCCTTCCGCGAACGGGACTGGCGTTCGCCCGCGCGTAGACTTCCTTCCCGGCACACGGAATGCCCGGGTGCCGGAGAGGGAGTCGATCATGAACCAGTCCGAGAACGACACTGTGACAGATGACGGCGCGGGCCCGTCGCCTGAGCGTCGCGAGTTCCTGACCAAGGCGGGAAAACTGGCCCTTACCGCACCGCCGGCGATGGCCATCCTGATGTCGACCACCAACCGGGCCTTCGCCCATGCGGGGTCGTACACGGGCAAGCCGCTCAAGAAACCGCGGAAGCCGCGGAAGCCTAGGAAGAAGTGACAGAAAACCGACGATCCGACAGGGCGCGGACGGCCGCCGCGCCCTGAAGGGTCGATGTGCGGCTCAACGGCGGACGGCGGGATGCCGGGTCGCGCGGTGACGGGTCATGAGACGGGCGGGAAGGCCCGCAATGTGCCGCAGCCGCAGCATGGCCACCCCGCCCCCTTGCCCGTACAAGCGGCGCAGGTGGCCGGCCGACAGCGCCTCGCCGACGGCGATCGCGATATCAACGGTTCGGCCCATGATCCCGGCGTCGCCCCCCCGCAGGATGCGCGCCGCCACCAGCCGTGTCGCCGGATCCGGCCTCGCGTCCAGAGGCCAGCCCGTGCCCAGCAGGCGGTCCGCCGCCAGCAGCGGCACCGTCAACGCGAGGCCGACGCCCCGTGCCCGGAAATGGGACTGGAGCCAGGCCCAGTCCGGCCCGGCCGGCATCAGCCCGCGCAGGTCCAGCAGGGCGCGCGGACTGATCCAGCCCTCCCGCAGGCCCTGGTGGTGCACCATCTCATGCAGCAGCAGGTGCGCCAGACGCCGGGTCGGGTCCGGACGGACCGTGGACGCGCCGGCGGCCGGCACGGGCTCGGCCGTACGCCAGAGCTCCGCCATTGGCAGCAGCGTGTCATCGGGCATCACCCGCAGATGCAGGTCCACCCCGGCGCGGTCGGCGGGGCGGGCCCAGGTGCCGTCGGTCCGGCCGTCGGGATCACCCGCGTCCAGGCGCGCGTAGCCCAGATCCAACAGCGCCCGGCGGGCGGCGTGCAGAGCGTCCGGCCGAACGGCCAGGTCGAGATCGCCGCACAGCCGGTCGCCCAGCGCCGCCTCCGGCAGGTCAGGCAGGGCGGCCGCCCCCTTGAGCAGCATCAGGTCCACGCCCCCGGCGGCGAAGGCCGCGCCCAGCTCCGCGAGTTGCGCCCGCAGGGCGCGGGCGCGCTCGGTCGTGAGGGCGCGCACACCGTCGACATAGACGCGGATGTCGCCGGGCGGCAGGTCGCAGCCGGCGAGAGCCGGCGTCACCAGTGCGGCGTCGGCCAGCGTCAGGACGGCGTGCCAGTCCGCCGTCGTCAGGCCGGGCGCCCGTCCGTCCCGAAGCAGCATGCCGAGCGCGGCCAGGCTGTCGGCCGTGGTCACGGGAACGCCGCCTCCAGCAGCGGCAAGGCGTCCGCGATCCCGCCATGTTGAAAGCCGAAGGCCGGGGCGGCGCCCGCAAGGGCGATCACCCGGTCCAGATCGCCCGGCGCTATGGTGCCATCGCGGCAGAAGAACAGGGACAGCAGCCGGGCCGCCGCGTCCCGCCGCGCCAGGGGTTCCAGGACCGGTGCGGCCCCCGGGATGAAGCGGGGGAACAGGATGCCGCACATGGGCACCGGGTCGCCGCCCGCCGGTGCCGTCCGCGCGACGGGCAGGAACCGGACCAGTCGGCCGTCCGCACGACGATGCGCGGGAACCCTCGCAAGATCCGGCGCGAGTGGCAGCAGCGGCGGCACGGATCCCGGCTTCAGGCACAACGCCGTGGGAATCGGCCGGATGCTGCCGTGCGGCCCCAGCGCCACCATGTCGTCGCCCGCCAGCGGCCAGCCCGCAAGGGCCAGGGCGGCCGTCAGCGTGCTTTTACCCGCACCGGAATCACCAGCCAGAAGAAGGGCCCGTCCCCGCCGCAACACCGCCGCCGCGTGCAGGCACCCGTGGCGGGCGTCGCGCTCCAGCGCGAAATGGACCAGCCGCGCCTTCAGCAGGGGGACGAGGCCGGTGCGGCCGCAGGCCTCCGGCCCGCCCGGCACATCGACGCGCCAGCCGCGCGCCCGGCGTTCCACGGCCACCGTGGCGTCCGGCGCGCCGGCGGCCATGTCCAACGCGCCGGCGAAGGCGGCCCGGACGGGTGGGGCCGCCTCGGCCGGCAACAGGAGGCGCAAACGCGAATCGAGAAGCCGCAGATCGACGGTCACCCCGGAGCCGAGCCCAAGGCGGCCCCGCCAGTGACGCGCCGCGTCCGGCTCCAGCGCATGGATCACGTCGCGCCGCCGATCCAGCAGGAAGGCGCAGCCATCGTCGCCATGCAGGGTGATGTCCGCCAAGGGCGCTCCCGGTGTCCGCCGCCTCGTTCCGACCGGACCCGACCCTAGCGCGGGCGGCGCCAGGGGTGCAGCCGCGCAGGCTGCCTACCGATTCCGCGTCCGCAGACAGCCGGGCGCGGCACCGCCTCCGGCGTTTTTGGCTGGCATGGGGGCGCCGCCGGTGCTTTAAGCGGACCATCACCGCTGCATCCGGGGACCCCATGTCGGACGAGGACATCGTCGAGCGCCTGCGCCGCCGCGCCGCCAAGGCCCGCGACCGCTATCCCGACCATGCGGACGATCCGACCACCCTGGTTGGCGGACTGATCGAGGACTACGAATCCGCCGCCGTGGAGATCGAACGGCTGCGCGACCGGCTGAAGGGGCTGGCGCGCGAGGCGCTTGGCGCCATGCAGGGCCCCCGCGTGGCGCGGCGGACCGAACTGGTGCCGGAGGCCGACGAGGGCGGGGGCTGACCGATGCGCCCGGCCCCCCGAAGCGGCGCACCCTCGGCCGAGAGCGATGACGACGAGGCGGGCGCCCCACCCATCCCGGCAGGTGCGAAGAACTACATGACGCCGGCCGGGCACGCGAAGCTGCAGACGGAGCTGCGCCACCTGCTACGGGTCGAGCGTCCCAAGGTGGTGGAGGTTGTGTCCTGGGCCGCCGGCAACGGCGACCGGTCGGAGAACGGCGACTACATCTACGGAAAGAAGCGCCTGCGGGAGATCGACCGCCGCGTCCGCTTCCTGACCAAGCGCCTTGAGAAGGCGGAGGTGGTGGACCCCGCGCGCCAGCCGCGCCGCGACCAGTGCTTCTTCGGCGCCACCGTCACCTACGCGCGGGAGGATGGGACGGAGGTCACCATCACCATCGTCGGCATCGACGAGACGGGTGAGGATTTCCGGGCACCGGGCGATCCGCCCCGCGTCAGCTGGGTCGCCCCCGTCGCCCGCGCCCTGCTGAAGTCCAGGACCGGCGACCTCGTCACCCTGCGTACGCCCGCCGGCGTGGAGGAGATCGAGGTGGTGGCCATCCGCTATCCCGATGCCGCCGACCCGCCGGACGGACATCCGGCCTGACCGCCTCTTCCGCGCCGGCGGAGTGCGCAAATCGACGCTTTGCAAGGCCGCGACCGATGCGCTATGGTCCCGGCCACGTTCGGGACGCCGCGATCTGCCGGCCGCTCCCGCGTCGGCATGGACCCGTAGCTCAGCTGGATAGAGCGCTGCCCTCCGAAGGCAGAGGTCGTGAGTTCGAATCTCGCCGGGTCCGCCATCTTTCCAGGCATTCAGCAGACATCCGCAAACTGGTTCGGTGGGTCGCGGAATCGGGCCGAGCGATGTCGCCGCCTGACGCGCGATTTCGGCTTTGGATCAGGCCCGTAAGCCTTTCAGGAGAGGTTGGGCGGGCGAAGGGAACCGAGCCCTCGTCGTAAGCTTCGGTGTACGACGGTCATGTCCAGGCGGCCGCGATCCTCCTCAGGCCGCCACTCCCTGTCGTTCGGGACCCAGGATCATGGCGGCCGCCTTCTCCGCGATCATCATCGTCGGGGCGCTGGTGTTGCCGCCGATGATGGTGGGCATGACGGAGGCGTCCGCAACCCGCAGCCCCTCCACGCCGCGCACGCGCAGCTCCGCGTCGAGCACCGCACCGTCGTCGGCCCCCATGCGGCAGGTGCCGACCGGGTGGAAGATCGTGTTGGCCGTCGCGCGCACCCAGGCGTCGATGGCCGCATCGTCCGCCACGGCGGCACCCGGCGACAGCTCGTCACCCCGGAAGCCATCCAGCGGCGCCTGCCCGACGATCCGCCGGACCAGCCGCACCCCGTCGCGCAGGCAGCGCACGTCGGTCGCGGCCGACAGGTAGTTGGGCCGGATCACGGGCTTCACGCGCGGGTCGGCGGAGACGATCGCCACGCTGCCCCGGCTTTCCGGGCGGAGCTGGTAGACGTTGGTGAGGAAGCCGTGCTGCATCTGCCCGAGCTGCGTCGTCGCCAGCGACAGGCCGGGGACCACGGTGACGTGCACGTCCGGCAGGTCCAGTTCCGGCCGGGTCTTCAGGAAGCCGCCCGCCTCCAGCGGGATGGACGTGGCGGGGCCCCGCCGCAGGAACAGGGCCGACAGCCCCGCCGTCACCGCACGGTCCGGCCGCATCAGGCCGTAGAGCGTCACCGGCTGCAGGCACTTGTGCTGCACGTAGATGCCGAGATGGTCCTGCAGGTTGCGGCCCACGTCTGGCCGGTCCACCAGCACATCGAGGCCCAGTTCGCGCAGCAGCGCCGCGTCGCCGATCCCGGAAAGCTGGAGCAGCTGCGGGGAATTCACGGCCCCGGCGGCCAGGATCACCTCCCGCCGTGCCGTCAGCGTCACGGCACGGCCGTCCCGGGTCACGGCCACACCCGTGCAGCGCCGCCCCTGGAAGACCAGCCGCTCCACCTGCACGCCGGTCTCCACCACGAGATTGCGCCGGTGCCGGACGGGTGCCAGGAAGGCCGTGGCGGCGGAGACGCGGTGCCCGTTCTCGATGTTGAAATCGTAGAGGCCCACACCCTCCTGATCCGGGCCGTTGAAGTCGTCGTTCGCCGTGAACCCGGCGGCCTTGGCACTGGCGAGCCACGCCTCGTAGATCGGGTGGGCGCCGCGCGCCTGCTCCGTGTGCAGCTCGCCCATGCGGCCGTGCCACGCATCGTTCCCGGGATGGCTGACATTGCGCTCGAACGCCCGGAAATGGGGCAGCACGTCCTCGTAGGACCAGCCCGTGAGCCCCAGCTGGCGCCAGTGGTCATAGTCGCTGGCATGGCCGCGGATGTGCATCATGCCGTTGATGGCGGTGGACCCGCCCAGCACCTTGCCGCGCGGCCATACCAGCCTGCGGCCGTCCAGCCCTTCCTGCGCCTCCGTCTCGTAGCCCCAGTTCAGGGACGGCATGTAGTAGAGCAGGCCGGCGACCAGCGGGATTCGGATCAGGGGGTTCCAGTCCCGGCCCCCGGCCTCCAGCAGCAGGACGCGCACGCCCGGATCGGCCGAAAGCCGGTTCGCCAGCAGGCACCCGGCGGAGCCCGCGCCGACGACGATGTAATCCGCCTCAGAGTGCATGCCGGACCTCGTTGTCGGTATCCAGTTCCGCCGCCCGCCAGCAACGGACGGTGCGGTCCCCCGCGAGCGGCGCCAGCGCCTGCCGTTCCGTCCCGCAGCGGTCGAGCGCCATGGGGCAGCGCGAGGCGAGGTAGCAGCCCGTCGGCAGGTCGATGGGGCTGGGAATCTCCCCCTCCACCCGGTCCGGCTGCGGCCGGTCCACCCGGCGGTTCGCCGGATCCTCGTCCAGATGGGCGGCGATCAGGGCGCGGGTGTAGGGGTGGCGCGGATCGTCGAATATGGCGGCCGTCGTCCCCTCCTCCACGATCTGGCCCAGATACATGACCACCACCCGGTGGCAGAGGGCGGCGACCGTGGTCAGGTCGTGGGAGATGAACAGGTAGGCGACCCCCAGCTCGTCCTGGAGGCGCCGCAGCAGGGCCACGATCTCCCGGCGCGCGTCCGGGGTCAGCACGCTGGTGGGTTCGTCCAGGACGATGAAGGCGGGCTCCGTCGCCAGCGCCCGCGCGATGGCGAGGCGCTGGAGCATCCCGGCGGCAAGGTCGCGCGGCCGCGCCTCCGCCACGGCGGGCTCGCACCCGACCAGGCGGATCAGTTCCGCCACCCGTGCCGCCTTGGCGACGGCGTCCATGTCCGGGCGGTGCACGTCCAGCGGTTCCCGCAGCGACCGGCCCAGCCTCCAGCGCGGATCGAAGCTGTCGAACGGGTCCTGCCGTACGATCTGCGCCTTCGCCCGCAGCCGCCGCAGGTCGCCCGCCGACAGGGTGGACAAATCCCGGCCCGCGAGCGTGACCCGGCCGGCCGTCGGTTCGATCAGGCGCAGCAGGCACCGCCCGGCCGTGGTCTTGCCGGAGCCCGACTCCCCCACCAGCCCCACCGCCTCGCCCGGCCGGATGGACAGCGTGAGGTCGTCCACGGCATGCACGGCCTTGCCGTCGCGCAGGGGGAAGCGCTTGGACAGGGACACGGCCGTGACCACGGGGGCCGCGGCCGCTTCGGGCAGGCTGCGGATGGTGGCCCGCGCCGTCACCGCCCGGCCGGCGAAATGGGCGCGGGTGGGCCGGTCCGCGACGATGCGGCCGGCCTCCATCGTCAGGACCCGGTCGCAGTAGTTGGCGAGCACGCCCGGCTCCTGCGTCACCAGCAGCATGGCGGTGCCCCGGTCCTTCGCCGCCCGCCACATCATGTCCAGGAACTGCGCCTGCACCGTCACATCCAGACCGCTCGTCGGCTCGTCCGCCACCAGGATGGCGGGGTCGGCCGCCAGGGCGGCGGCGATCAGCACGCGCTGCGCCATGCCGCCGGACAGCTCGTGCGCGAAGGCGGCGGCCCGGCGGTCCGGATCGTTGATCCCCACCAGGCGCAGCATCTCCACCGCCCGGTCGCGCGCCGCCCGCGCGTCGCCGCCGGTGTGGGTGCGCCAGATGCGGCCGATCTGCCGCCCGACGTCCAGCATCGGGTGCAGGGCCGCGCGCGGGTTCTGGACGATCAGCCCGATGTCGCGGCCGCGGACCGCGCGCGCCGCCTCCTCCGGGAGGGACAGCAGGTCGCGCCCGCCGATCAGGACCTGCCCGCCGGCGAGGGAGAACGGTGCGCGCGCCAGCCCCAGCAGGGCGAAGGCGAGCGTGGATTTGCCGGCACCGCTCGGACCCGTCAGGCCGACGATCTCCCCCGACCGGAGGTCGAGGTCGGCCCCGTCCACCACCGCGCGTCCGCCGGGGGAGGCCACGGTCAGCCCACGTGCCGCCAGGACGGTGCTTGCAGTCTCAGCCAGCATGGCGGCGCTCCAGCGCGTGCCCCAGGGCGGCGAAGCCGAACACGGTCAGCGACACGGCGATCCCGGGGAACAGGCTCGGCCACCAATCGCCCAGCACGATCTGTCCCGCACCGGTGGCGATCATCAGCCCCCATTCGGGCGTGGGCGGACGCACGCCGGCACCGACGAAGCTGAGGCCCGCCGTCAGCAGGATGGCGAAGCCGACCGTCACGGAGGACTGCACCAGCGCCGGCCGGAGCGCGTTGGGCAGCACGTGGCGGAGTGCTATCGACCAGTCGGGCACCCCGGCGGCCCGTGCGGCCTCGATGAAGCCCCGCTCCCGCAGGGTCAGCACCTCGGCCCGCGTCAGGCGCAGGTAAATCGGCGCGTAAAGCAGCGTCAGCGCCAGGATGATGTTGCCCCAGCTCCGCCCGGCCAGCGCCACCAGGATCATGGCGGTGATAAAGACCGGGAAGCTCTGCAGCAGGTCCGACAGGCGCATCAGCGCCTCGGTCGCGAAGTTGCGGTAGTAGCCGGCGACCACGCCCAGCGTGACGCCGATCCCGAAGCTGAGCGCGTTGGCGGCCAGCGCGATGACGAGGTCCGTGCGCGCGGCGACGATGGTCCGGCTGAACACGTCCAGTCCCGACGCGTCGGTGCCGAACCAGTGCGGCGCC
This sequence comes from Rhodospirillaceae bacterium, assembly GCA_029267445.1. Classification (GTDB taxonomy): domain Bacteria; phylum Pseudomonadota; class Alphaproteobacteria; order Azospirillales; family Azospirillaceae; genus JAJUIU01. Next base: position 2,894 of record JAJUIU010000032.1, on the reverse strand, counting down.
GGAGCGCCCCGGAACAACGTGTCGATCAGCAGCCCCGGCCATTGCAGGAGCGGGGGTGGCGGCTGGGAGACGACCTCGGTGGCCGTATAGGGATCGTAAGGGACGATCCAGGGCCCGACCGCCGCCAGCGCGATCATGAGCCCGACGATCCCCGCCCCGATCCGGAACAAGGCGCCGGCCGCGGCCCCGCCGCCGCGCGCCATCTCCGGCCGGGCCATGATCTCGGCGCTCATAGCGTCACCCGCGGGTCGAGCATGGCGTGGGCCACGTCCAGGATCAGGTACACGGCGAGCGAGATGGCGGAGATCACCAGCACCACGCCCTGGATGGCCGGATAGTCGAAGGCGAGGATGGAGCGGATCGCGTACTGGCCGAGGCCGCCCAGGGAGAACATGCTCTCCACCAGCACGGCCCCCCCGAGCATGAACCCGAACAGCACGCCGATCAGGGTCATGCTGGGCGCGAAGGCGGCCCGCAGCGCGTCGCGGGCGACCACCCTCGCCGGCAGGCCGGCGGCGCGGGCGTAGAGCACATGCTCCGACAGCAGTGCCGCGCCCGTGTTCTCCCGCACCATCTTGATGATCGGACCCGACAGCACGAAGGCCAGCGTCAGCACCGGCAGCATCAGGTAGTGCAGCGCCTCCAGGAACAGGTCGGGCCGCCCGGCCAGCAGCGCGTCGACGGTCATGGCGCCGGTGATGGCGTCGGGCGGCTCCGTCAGCGGCGACAGGCGGCCCAGCGGTCCGGGTGCGATGCCCAAGCCGACGAAGAAGACGAAGATGAACACGATGCCCCAGGTGAATTCCGGCTGCGACCCGGCGAACAGTCCGTAGACCAGGGTGCCCTTGTCGGCCGCCCCGCCGGGCTTCAGGGCTCCCCAGGCGCCGACCGGGACCCCCACCAGGATCGCCACCAGGAAGGCCAGTCCGATCAGCTCCAGCGTGACCGGCAGATAGGCGGCCACCTCCGCCGCCACCGGTGCGCCCGACACCCAGGAGACGCCGAGCCCGCCCTGCAGCAGCCCCGGCACCCGCCCGTCGCCGGCAAGGCCGAGGAAGGCGGCGAACTGTTCCGTCAAGGGCCGGTCCAGGCCCAGGTTGGCCTTCGCCGCGGCGTAGGCTTCCGGCGTCGCGTTCAGCCCGACGAAGCGGGCCACGGGATCGGCCGGCAGCAGCCGGATGAGGAAGAACACCGCCACCGCCAGCACGGCGAGCTGGACGATCGCCACGCCGATGCGCCGGACGACGAACCGCCCGATCATGGCGCGAACCTCAGGTCGGCGAAGCGGATCGCGTTGTCCGGGTACCACGTGAAGCCCGAAAGCCGGTCCGTCGCCGCCCACTGGGTCCGGTATTCCACCACCGGCAGCCAGGCCACGTCGGCCAGCAGGATGTCCTGGATGCGCGCGACCATCGCGGCGCGCCTGGCCTCGTCCGGCTCGTTGCGGGCGGCGATCCAGAGGCTGTCCACCTCGGCGTTCGCGTAATTGACCATGTTGTTGACGCCGCCCGCGGCCGGCGAGGCGAAGAAGAGCTGCACGGCATAGCCGGCGTCCACCACCACCGGCTTCTCCTGGTCGTTCAGGGCGAAGGGCAGATCCTTCTTCACCAGCTGGCGGTCGCCGTACTGGGTGGAGGGGATCGGGTCCAGCTCCGCCGGGATGCCGACTTCGCGCAGGGCCGTGCGGATGGCGGTCGCGATCGGTCCCAGCACCGCCTCCTTCTCCGCGATGTAGGCGAGGCGGAAGGCGCCGTCGAACCGCTCCAGCCCGCGCCCGTCCGGGTATCCGGCCTCCGCCAGCAGGGCGCGCGCCCGCTCCGGATCGCGCGCCAGCCCGTCGGGTGCGGCCACGAAACCGGGATAGGAGGAGGGCACCACCCCGTACCAGGGCTGCGCCTGCCCGAAATAGCCGTTCTTCACGATCCAGTCGCGCGGCATGGCCGCCGCGACGGCCCGTCGCACCAGCGGATCGTCGAAGGGCGGCGTGCGGAAGTTCATGTGGACGAACAGGTTCTCGTTCCCGCGCACGCCCACGACCTTGACGCCGTCCACCTCCCGCAGGCGCGCCAGCTCGCGCGGAGTCAGACGCTCCGCCAGATGCGCCTCGCCCATGCGAAGGATGATGAAGCGGTTGGAGCTTTGCGGGATGCGCTTGATCACGACCCGCTCGATCGGCGGCTTGCCCGCCCAGTGATGCGGATTGGCGCGCAGGACCATCTCGTCGCCCTTGCGCCAGCGCTCCAGGCAGTAGGGACCGAATCCGGGCGCGTTCACCGTGTTCACGTGGTCGTGCGCCCAGGGGTCCGCCGGGGTGGCGTGGCGCCGGACCTCCTTGGAATCGAAGATGAGAATGCCGAAGGTCGTCAGCGCCGGCAGGAACAGCTTGTTGGGTGCGGCCTGCCGGATCGTGACGGTGTGGTCGTCGATCTTCCGGACCTCGTCGCCCAGGGTCCGCTTGGCCGGGTCGGTGAAGACATCCGGCGTGAACCCGTCGATGGAGCCGACGGCGGACAGGAACCAGCCGATGGGGGCGGCACCCGAGACCGACTTGGCCCGGGCGAAGGTGTAGACCACGTCGTCGGCCGTCAGCTCGTTCCCGGCGCAGCTCTTCACGCCCTTGCGCAGCCGGAAGGTCCAGGTCAGCGTCTCAGGCTCGAAGGACCAGCTCTCCGCCAGCCGTCCCTCGAACCGCGTGAAGTCGAGGAGCTGCACGCCCTCCCCGTTCACCGGCCCCCTGGCATAGCCCACCAGCGGCTCCATCAGGTTGACGAAGCCGGTCTGGGTGGTGGCGATCGCGGCGGCCGGACCGTCGTAGTTCAGCCCGGCCGGGATGTCCTCCGTCAGGAAGACCAGCGTCCGGGGCGTCTCCGCCCCGGCCGGTGCGGCCCAGGCGG
>JAJUIU010000173.1 GCA_029267445.1 Rhodospirillaceae bacterium | reverse complement strand
TGGAGTGGGGCGAAGGCTACCGCCCGCTCGGCCGCCAGGCGCTGGCCGCGATCATCGAAGGCCGTATGGAGGAGGCCGTCGCTACCTGGCTCGACGGCCTCGATCCTGGCGCAGCGCCGGACCGACGGAACGGGTCCTACCTGCGCCATCTGCTGACCGAACTGGGCGATATCGAGCTCGCGGTGCCGCGCACGCGCCGCTACTGCCCGACCGAGGTGCTGCGCGCGTACAGCCGGCGGGCCTCCGAGATCGACCGCATGATCCTGGCCGGCTTCGTGCTCGGGCTGTCGACCCGCAAGGTCGGGGAGGCGCTGCTGGCCCTGCTGGGCCGCAAGGTCAGCGCCTCCACGGTGAGCGCGGTCGCCAAGACCCTCGATGGCGCCGTGGCCGCGTTCCACCGTCGGCCGCTCAAGGACGCCTACAAGGTCCTGATGCTCGACGGCGTAGTGCTGGCGCGCAAGACGGGTGCCGGTGCCATCCGCAGGCCCGTCCTGGTCGCGCTCGGCCTCAGGCCCGACGGCAAGAAGGAGATCATCGACTTCCGCCTCGCCAAGAGCGAGAGCGCCGCCGAATGGGAAGCCTTCCTCGGCGATCTGGTGCGCCGCGGCCTCACCGGCGAACGTCTCGAGATGGTCTGCGTCGACGGCGGCCAGGGCCTCCTGGCGGCACTCCCAACCGCCTTGCCGGGCCTGCCGGTCCAGCGTTGCTGGGCGCACAAGATCCGCAATGTGCTCGACAAGGTCCGGGCCGCCGACCGCGACGCCGTCAAGCGCGCCCTCCATGCCATCATGAACGCACCCAACGAGCCCGCCGCCAAGCACGCCGCGCGGCGCTTCGCCAACCGTTTCGAGCCCGTCTGCCCCGCCGCCGTCGCCTGCTTGCGCAACGACCTCGACCAGCTGCTCACCTGCTTCCGCTACAAGGCGCTTGCCGAGCGCAAGGCCGTGCGCACCACCAATGCCATCGAGCGCCGCTTCCGCGAGGTCCGGCGGCGCACCAGGCCAATGGGCACATTCCAGGACAGAACCTCCATGGATCGCATCCTCTTCGCCGTCTTCACCCACGAAAACAAGTCACAGGGAATCAGCGCCCCTTTCCTCCTGACACATATCAATTGACGTTACCGCGCGCGCCGCCGCGGAGCCTTGACTTCCGCCCTTCCCGCAGGCCTTCATGGGGCCGGGGGATTGCCGCTTTACGCATCGAGGTCCGTTTCCATGAACTCGTTGGATCGCCGCCGCTTCCTGGCGAAGGCCGCGGCTTGCGGTGCCGCCTCCGCGCTCGGCTTCGCCCCCCTGCCCACCCTGGCCCAACCCGACCCGCCGCCCGGCGCGGTCATCATCGCCCCGCGCGAGCCGCCGCCGCCGCGCTACGAGGTGATCCCGCCGCCGCCGCATCATCGCCGCGACACGGTCGTGTGGTCGCCCGGCCACTGGCGCTGGACCGGCCGCGGCTGGGTCTGGGTCAACGGGCGCTATGTCACCCGCCCCCGGCGCGAAGCGATCTGGGTGCCCGGCCATTGGGAGGCGCGTGGTCCGAACTGGGTGT
>JAJUIU010000098.1 GCA_029267445.1 Rhodospirillaceae bacterium | reverse complement strand
GTCGCCCGCCAACGTGATGCTGTACCTGGGGGCCGTGCGCGCCGGGGCCGTCTACCTGCCGCTGAACACGGCCTATCAGAAGGGCGAGCTGGATTACTTCCTGAAGGACGCGGAGCCGACGGTGGTGGTCTGCGATCCCAGGTCCCGCCCGATGATCGAGGAGCTGGCGAAGGCCGCCGGGGTGGCGCATGTGCTGGACCTGGACGCCAAGGGTCGTGGCAGCCTCGCCGACGGGGCCGCCGGGCAGCCGGACGCGTTCGAGACCGTGGTCCGGGCGGCAGATGACCTCGCCGCCATCCTCTACACCTCCGGCACCACCGGGCGGTCCAAGGGGGCGATGATCACCCACGGGAACCTCAGCTCCAACGCGGCCACCCTGCGCGATCTGTGGGGCTTCACGGACAAGGACGTGTTGCTGCACGCCCTGCCGATCTTCCATGTGCACGGCCTGTTCGTGGCGCTGAACACGGCGCTGATCTCCGCCGCCACGGTGATCTTCCTGCCGAAGTTCGACCCGGACCAGATGCTGTCCCTGCTGCCCCGATCGACCGTGATGATGGGGGTGCCGACCTTTTACACCCGCCTTCTGGAGCATCCGGGGCTCACGCGCGAAGCGGTGCGGACCATGCGCCTCTTCATCTCCGGCTCGGCCCCGCTGCTGCCGGACACCTTCCAGCAGTGGGAGACGCGGACGGGCCATGTGATCCTGGAACGCTACGGCATGACGGAGACGGGGATGAACACCTCCAACCCGCTCGCCGGCGAGCGGGTGGCGGGCAGCGTTGGCTTCCCGCTGCCGGGGGTGGAGCTGCGCGTCGCGGGAGAGGGCGGGCAGATCCTGGGCACCGACGAGGTCGGCGTGATCGAGGTGCGGGGGCCGAACGTCTTCAAGGGCTATTGGCGGATGCCGGAGAAGACGAAGGAGGAGTTCCGCGCGGACGGATTCTTCGTCACCGGCGACGTCGGCAAGGTGGACGCGCGCGGCTATGTCCACATCGTCGGGCGGGCAAAGGACCTGATCATCTCCGGCGGGTACAACATCTACCCAAAGGAGATCGAGCTGCTGATCGACGGGATGGACGGGGTGGTGGAAAGCGCCGTCGTGGGCGTCCCGCACCCGGACTTCGGGGAAAGCGTGGTGGCCGTGATCCGGCGGAAGCCGGGGGCGGACCTGACGGCGGAGCGGGTGGTCGCCCTCTGCAAGGAGAACCTCGCCAACTTCAAGGTGCCCAAGCGGGTCGTCTTCGTGGACGACCTGCCGCGCAACACCATGGGCAAGGTGCAGAAGAACCTGCTGCGCCAGGAATACGCCGACAGCTTCAAGCGCTGAGCGGCTGGCTCAGGCGGTGGCCGCGAAGGCCGGGTGGAATGTCACCCGGCCGGTCGGGATCGCCGCGTCGAAGGGCAGCGCCAGGAACACCTCCGGCGGGACGCCCTCCAGGGTGAGGGCCGGCGCGTTGCGGAAGCCGAGCCGCGTGTAGAAGGCGGGGTCGCCCACCAGGACGCAGCCCTTCGCCCCCATGGACTTCAGCCGGGCGATGCCCGCCGTCATCAGTGCCGAACCGATGCCCCGGCGCTGGCGGTCCGGGCCGACCGAGACCGGACCGACGCCGTACCAGCCGGCCGTCCCGTCTGACATGACCACGGGCGAGAAGCCGGCATGGCCCACCACGCGCCCGTCCTCCTCCTCCGCGACCAGCGACAGGGCGAGGGCGCCCGCCGCGCGCAGGTCGCGGATGATGAAGGCCTCGGTCTGCCGGCTGTGCGGATGGTCCCGGAATGCCGCCAGGGTGACGGAAGCGATGGCGTCGACATCCCCGGCCGTCTCGTCCCGGATCCGCACCGCCGCCTCACTCATACCGCAGGGCCTTGATGGGGTTGCGGCTTGCCACGCGGGCGGCGTGGCCGGCGACGGTGGCCCAGGCGATGAGCAGGGCGAGCAGGGCGGCGGCCAGGAAGTAGACCGGCGACAGCATGATGCGCCGGTCGAACCCCTCCAGCCACCCACTCAGGAACCACCACGCCACCGGCCAGGCGATCAGGTTCGCCAGCAGCACCGGACGGGAGAACTGCCAGACCAGCAGCCGCACGATGTGGCCCACGGTGGCGCCGAACACCTTTCGGATGCCGATCTCCTTCGTCCGCCGCTCCGCCGCGAAGGCGGACAGGCCGTAGAGGCCGAGGCAGGCGATCAGGATCGCGAGGCCGGAGAAGGTGGCGAAGGCGGTGGCCTGGACACGCTCCGTCCGGTACTGGCCCTCGATCATGTCCTCGATGTAGCGGGCGTTGAAGGGCAGGTCGGGAATGTGGCTGCGCCAGACGCGGTTCATCCGGTCCAGGAAGGCGGCCGGGTCGTTGGTTTCCACCCGGACCGACAGCGTGTTGAACAGCTGCGGCCGGTTGAAGATGATCGTCGGTTGGACGTCATGCTTAAGCGACCGGAAGCGGATGTCCGGAATGACGCCGACGATGGTCAGGCGGACCGGGATGTTGCCGGGCAGGTTGGCCGTGACCGCGCCGCCGACCGCCTCCGCCGGGTTAGCGTAGCCGAGCAATCGGACGGCGGCCTCGTTCAGGATGGCGCTTCCCTGCCACATGCCGGTTCCGCCGTCCGACGGCTGCCGGATCACATCGGTGCCGAAGGCCTCGTCGAAGGTGCGGCCGGCGAGCGGGCGGATGCCGTACAGCTCGAAGAAGCCGTGGTCGAAGCTGAGGTAGTTGAGCGGCTGGGTCTCGCCCGACCGGTCGGCGCGGGTGAAGCCGGTGTTGTTCTCCCGGTTGTCGGTTGGCACATCGGAGGACAGCACCGCCGCCCGGACCTCCGGCATGCGGCGGATCTCCTCCACCAGGGCGCTGCGCTGGGCGGGTTGCACGGGGTTGCCCAGCGCACGCACGGCGACGATGCCGTCCCGCTGGAAGCCCAGATCGGCGCCGCTGACGAACAGGGTCTGGTGGTAGACGACCGCCGTGACGGTGGTGAGCCCGATGGCGACGGCGAACTGGACGACCACCAGCGCCGTCCGCACGCCGGCGGCACCACCAAGGCTGTGGTCCGTCTCGCCCTTCAGGATGCCGGCCGGGCGGAAGCGGGCCACGTGCAGTGCCGGATAGACCCCGCCCAGCACGCCGACCGTCAGCAGCAGGCCCGCGAACATCAGCCAGAAACCCTCATCGCCGGTTCCCCAGGCAAGGTTCTTGCCGAGCAGGTCGTTGAAAATGGGGAGTGACAGCTCCAGCAGCACCAGGGCCGCGATGCCGGCCAGAAGGGCGAGAAGCACGGCTTCCCCCAGGAACTGCGCCATGATCCGGCCGCGCCCGGCGCCGAGCACCTTGCGCACGGCCACTTCCCGCGCGCGCAGGGTGGAGCGGGCGATGGCCATGTTGACGAAGTTGATGCAGCCCAGCGCCAGGATCAGGCCGGCGACGATGGTCAGGCCAGCCACCAGCGACCAGTCCCCGCTGGGCTTCAGGTCGCCGATGTCGCCCGCCTGCTCGCGGGTGTGCAGGCGGATGTCGTGGATGCCGACGAACTCATGGCTGGCACCGGCCGACGCCCGCTGTCCGCCCTGTCCCGGCGGGATGTGCCGGTCGATGAATGCCGGGTTGTCGCGCCTCAGTTCGGCGATGTCCGCACCCGGTGCCAGCTTCAGGTAGGTGAAGACATTGACCGAAGTCCAGGTCTCCAGAATGTTCGGAAAGGGCGCGAACCGTTCCGGCACGATGGGCGCTAGCATCTCGATGGCGAGGTGGGTGTTCTCCGGCAGTGTCTCCAGCACGCCGACCACCCTGTACTCGACACGCTCCTGCCCGATGCAGCAGAGGGTCAGGGTCCTGCCGATCGGGTCGGCGTCGCCGAAGTAGCGGCGCGCCGTTTCCGGCGTCAGAAGGATGCTGGACGGGTCCGAAAGAGCCGCCGTCCGGTCGCCCTTCCTGAGCGGCAGGTCGAAGATCGCGAAGAAGTTCGGGTCGACCATGGTGACGGACTGGGCGAAGGCCTCGCGGTTGACGACGATGGTCGCGTTGCCCATGAAAATCCGCGTCGCCGCCTCGACGGTTTCCGGGTAGGCCGCCAGGAACGCGTCCTTCATCCGGCCGGCGGAGCGGACGGTCCGGAAATCCGACCGCCCATCCATCTTGTAAGTGGTGTGCACCCGGTAGACGCGCTCCCCATCCGGGATCCAGCGGTCGAAGCTGAACTCGTCGCGCACGTGCAACAGGATCAGAAGGCAACTCGCCAGCCCGACGGCGAGGCCGACGATGTTGATGGCGGAGAATCCGGGGTTCCGGATCATGCTCCTGAAGGCGACCGTGAGCCAGTTCCGCAGCATTTGGACCTCCCTGTCCGGGGGTTCGGGTTTCGGGCGGACGTCACTCGTAGCGAAGCGCGTGGATGGGCCGCCGGGCGGCGACGCGGGCGGCGTGGCCGGCGACGGTCAGCCAGGCGAGGGCCATGGCGACGAGCCCGGCCACGATGAAGGGTACGGGCGTCAGGTCGATCCGCGTCGCGAACCCCTCCAGCCACCGCTCCATCGCGAACCAGGCGACCGGCCAGGCGATCAGGGTCGCGACCAGCACGGGACGTGAGAACTGCCAGACCAGAAGCCGCACCACGTCGGCGATGCTGGCGCCCAGCACCTTGCGCAGTCCGATTTCCCGCGTCCGCCGTTCCGCCTGGAAGGCGGCGAGCCCGAACAGGCCGAGGCAGGCCACCAGGATCGCCAGCATGGCGAAGGCGCCCAGCACGGCCGCCTGCCGCCGCTCGGCCTCGTAGAGTTCGGCCACCTCCCCGTCCAGGAACTCCCGCGTGACCGGAATGGTGGGATAGGCCTCCTTCCACAGCGCGTCGATGCGCTCCAGGATCGCGGGCAGGGCGCCCGCCTCGACCCGGACGACAAGGACGCTCGCCGATGAGGGTTCGGCCAGGAAGACCGTCGGCGGGCGGGGGGCGCGCACGCTGCCGAACTGGAAATCCTCCACCACGCCGATCACGGTCACGGTGAAGCCGCCGGCGTTCATGGTGCGGCCCAACGCCGCCTCCGGCGCGCCCCAGCCGAGCGCGGCGGCGACGGACCGCGAGATGACGGCGGACGCCTCGCGCGACACCGTCTCGCCCGGTCGGGCTGTGTAGGCGTCGGCCGGGACGATGTCCGCCTCCCGTCCCACCTCGAACAGCCGGCCGGCGAGCAGCTCGGCTCCCATGGTCCTCAGATAGTCGTAGTCGACGGGTTCCGTCCGGAAGGTCATCTGCCGGGACGTGCCGGACCCGTCGACCACCGTGTAGATCGTCGTGCGTTCCGACCTGTCCGTCGGCACCCACCCGGACGCCGAGGCTGAGACGACCCCCGGTTCCCGCGCCAGCCGCTCCAGCAGGGCCGGGCGCTGGCCATGGGCGAGCTGACCGCCGGCGTTGCGCAGGATGACCACGTTCTCCCGGTCGAATCCCAAGCGTGCCGACTGGGCGTAACGGGTCTGGTCGACGATGATCCAAGTGGAGATGGCCAGCGTGATCGCGGCCGCGAACTGCAGGACCACCAGGGCGGCGCGCAGGCGCCCCCCGCCCGGCGGCCCGCCCGGCTGGCCGCCGCGCAGCACGGCGGCCGGCCGGAAGGCGGACAGGACGAAGGCCGGATAGACACCGCCCATCACCGCCATGAGCAGGACCATCGGAACGGCGAGCGCGAGCAGGGCGCCCTGCGTGCGGAAGGCAGGGTCGAGGGTGACGCCTACCATCTGCTGGAAGGCGGGCAGCAGCAGCTCGACAAGGGCCAGGGCGATGATTCCCGCGACCACCGTCAGCAGCGCGCACTCCCCGACATACTGGACGATCAGCGACCCCCGCCCGGCTCCCAGGGTCTTGCGCAGGGCCACCTCGCGCGCCCGCATGGTCGCACGGGCGGTGGTGAGGTTGACGAAGTTGATGGCGGCGATCAGCAGCAGCAGCATGGCGACGCCCACGAACGCCGCGATGACGTCCGGCGACACGGCCCGGAAGTTTAGCTCCGGCCGCAGGTGGATCTCCGTCAGCGGCGTCAGATGCAGGGAGAAGCTGAAGCTTCCGGTGCGGGGCGCGGTGTAGTTGGGCACCAGCCGGGCCGCGGCCGCGTCCATGCGCGCCTCCACCGCTGCCGGATCGACGCCCGGGGCCAGCAGCACGTAGGTTTCCAGCCAGTTCGAGCGCCACTGCTCGCGGGTGGACAGGACCCGCCGGATGGGCGATTCCAGGCTGAGCAGGGCATCTGCCCGGATGCTCATGTTGCGCGGCGGGTCCTTGAGGACGCCCGTCACCTTGAGCGTGTCCCCGCTGCGGTTCGTGAGCGTCGCCCCCAGCGCGTCCGTCCGGCCGAACAGCTTCAGCGCCTCCCGCTCGCTCAGGACGACGCTGAACGGCTCCCTCAGCGCGGTCGCCGGATCGCCCGCCAGCATGGGCAGGTCGAAGACCTTGAAGAAGTCAGGGGAGGCGAGGGCGAAGCTCTGGAACCGGGGCTCCCCGTCGATCATCAGGACCTCACGGTGGCCGCTCAACTGGGCGACCGCCTCGATCCCCTCGATCTGCTCCGCCATCACCTTGCCGAAGGGGAGGTTGCCGACGGCGGAGATCTGCGGATCCCGGCCGTCGATGTACTGGCGCTCATAGAACCGGTGGATGCGGTCGGCCTGGGTGAACATCGTGTCGTACGACAGTTCGTGCCGCACGAAGAGCGCGATCATCAGGGCGCCGGCCAGCCCGATCGCGAGGCCGAGCACGTTGATCGCGGTGAAGAGCTTCTGGCGCCGCAGGGTCCGCAGCGCGACGATCAACCAGTTCCGCAGCATCGACCGGCTCCCGTCCTCTTCATCGTGCCGTTTCATTCAGGGAAGCGGCCGCCCCGGCGCGGGCCGGGGCGGCCATGGGCTCACTCGTACCGCAGCGCGCGGATCGGCTTCGCCTGGGCGACCTTCGCCGCGTGCAGGCCGACGGTGATCCAGGCGATGGCGAGCGCCGTCATGCCGGCCCCGACGAAGAGCAGCGGGTTGAGGTCGATCCGGTAGGTGAAGCTCTCCAGCCACCGGCTCATGCCGTACCAGGCGACGGGCCAGGCGATCAGGTTCGCCAGCAGGACGGGCTTGGAGAACTGCCAGACCAGCAGGCGGACGATGTCGCTGACGCCGGCACCCAGCACCTTGCGCAGGCCGATCTCCTTGGTGCGCCGCTCCGCCGTGAAGCTGGCCAGACCGAACAGGCCCAGGCAGGCGATCACGATGGCGAGGCCGGAGAAGGCGGCGAACATGGTGGCCGCCTGCCGCTCCTGGGCGTAGAGCTGCTCGATCCGGTCGTCCAGGAACACGCGCTGCGTGGGCGTGTCGGGGAAGAAGTCCCGCCATGCCGCATCGATCGCCCCGAGCGCGCCCTCGATGTCGCCCGGCTTGATCCGCACCGCCACCGCGTCGAACTGGGTGGGGTCGACGAAGAAGTGGGCCGGGGCGATCGGGTCGCGCACCGAGCGGAAGTGGAAGTCCTGCACGACGCCGATGACCGTGAACTTGAAGGACACGCCCTGGCCGGCGCTGGCGTTGTAGCTCTGGCCCAGCGCCGCCTCGTTGGAGCTGAAGCCCAGCCGCTTCACGGCGGATTCGTTCAGGATGACGCTGGCCGGGATTTCGAAGTTCTCCGGCGTGCCGGGCGGACGCTGCCCGCCGGGGCGCAGCCATTCCGGCCGGTTCGCGATGTCGGTGCCGCGGTCGCGGTCGAAGTCGCGGCCTGCCACGAGATTCATGCCCATGGTCTCGAAGAAGCCGAAGTCCACGACCTCGCTGCGGATGACGAGGAGTTCGCTGGAGTCGCGGCCCGGCATGCGGACGTTGGTATTGCTCTCGTCGAAGGTGCCCGGCGTGATGCCGGTGGCCGACACGGCGGCGACGCGGCCGTCCTTGGCGATCTGTTCGGCGAGGGGGCGCGCCTTCTCCCGCATGGCGCGGGTGGAGAGGCCTTCCAGGACGACCACGTTCTCCTTGTCGAAGCCCAGGTCCTTGTTCTGGGCGTAGAGGAACTGGCCGTAGACCACGGCGGTGGCGACCATGAGCGCGATGGAGATGGCGAACTGCACGATCACCAGCGCCATGCGCAGCCGCCCCGATCCGCCGCCGACACCCGAGGAGGCGCCCTTGAGCACGGCGGCCGGGTTGAAGGCCGACAGGAAGAAGGCCGGATAGGTGCCGCCGGCGACGCCCACGATCAGCGTCAGGCCGAGCAGCATGCCGACAAGGCCGGGGTCGCCGTAATCGAACGCCAGCTCCTTGCCGAGGAAGGCGGAGTATGCCGGCAGCAGTAGTTCCACCAGCGCCATGGCCAGCAGCAGGCCGATCAGGGTCAGCAGCACGGACTCGCCGACGAACTGGCTGACGATCTGGCCCCGGCTGGCGCCGACGACCTTGCGGACGGACACCTCCCGCGCACGCTGGGTGGCCCGGGCGGTCGCGAGGTTCATGAAGTTGATGCTGGCGATGGCGAGCACCATCACGGCCACGGCCGAGAAGGTGTAGATCTCGCGCATCGACGTGCCCGGCCGCATCTGGGTGTTCAGCGGATCCGTGTTGATGGACAGAAGCGGGCGCAGCCGGGGCGTGAAGATGTCGCTCAGCCTGATCACGCCGTTCGGGCTGCGCATCTCCGGCATGGCGGTCTTCGACCAGTCGGCGAAGCGCCGGTTGAACTCGGCCAGATCGACGCCGGGCCTCAGCTTCACGTAGGTGGTGGCCGAGATGTTGCCCCACTGCGTGCGCAGGGCCTCGATGTTGCGGACGGCCGGGCCATCGATCGGCATCAGAATGTCGAAGCGCAGATGCGTGTTCGCCGGCAGATCCTTCATCACGCCGGTGATCCGGACGTCATGCTGCCCGTCGATGGTCAGGGTGCGGCCCAGCGCCGGCTCGTCGCCGAAATACTTGCGCGCGATCTCCTCCCGGATGACCAGACCGCTGCGGTCGCGGAGTGCTGTGGCCCGGTCGCCCTCGACGAAGGCGAGGTCGAAGATGTCCAGGAACTCGGGATCGGCGGCGAAGACCGTTTCGGAGAACAGCCGGTCCCCACCGCGCACGGTGACGCCCTGCTGGATCATGGAGGACCGGAGCTCGACCTCCGGAAAGGCGTCCTTCATGGCGTCGCCCAGCGGCACCATGGTGCTGGCGACCACGTCGGGCGACCGTCCGGGCAGCTGCGCCCGGATCACGACCTGATGGATCCGCTCCGCGTCCGTGAAGAAGCGGTCGTAGGTCGTCTCGTTGCGGACGAACAGCAGGATCAGGATGCAGGCCGCGAGCCCGACGGCGAGGCCGATCAGGTTGATCGCGGAATAGAGCCGGTGCTTGACGAGGTTGCGCACGGCAACCGTCACGTAGTTCCTGAACATGTCTTGAGGCCTCCCGGGGCCCGGCGTCTTGACGCGTCGTGGCGGGTGGCGCGCGGCGTCAGGCCGCGCGCAGGTTCTCCGCCACCACCTGGCCGTCGAACAGATTGATGATCCGGCGCGCGTACTGGGCGTGCGGCATGGAGTGGGTGACCATGACGATGGTCGTGCCTTCGCCGTTCAGCTCGGTCAGCATGTGCATGACCTCGTCGCCGTTGGCGCTGTCCAGGTTGCCGGTCGGCTCGTCCGCCAGCAGCATCTTCGGCCGCGAGACGACCGCGCGGGCGATGGCGACGCGCTGCTGCTGACCACCGGAAAGCTGCTGGGGCAGGTGGCCCTCGCGATGGCTGATCTTGACCTTGTCCAGGGCCGCCTTCACCCGCTCCTTGCGATCGCGCGCCGGGATGTCGTGGTAGAGCAGGGCGAGTTCGACATTCTCGAAGACGGTCAGCTCGTCGATCAGGTTGAAGCTCTGGAAGATGAAGCCGATGTTGCGCTTGCGGATGTCGGCCAGCTTGCGCTCGGAGTACTTGGACACCTCCTCGCCGTCGAACCAGTATTCGCCCGACGACGGGGTGTCGAGCATGCCGACGATGTTCAGCAGCGAGGACTTGCCACAGCCCGACGGACCCATGACGGCGACGAACTCGCCATCGCGGACATGGATGTTCACGCCGTTGAGCGCGGTCGTCTCGACCTCCTCGGTGCGATAGACCTTGCTGAGGTTGACCAGTTTCAACATCGATTCCGTTCCTTCCTTTATGCGTCGGCGGCGGGGCGGGCCGCCCGGTTCACTGAAGCTGGATGCGGTCCATGCGGACCATGTCGCCATAGGCGGAGGTGACGACGCGCTCGCCGGGCTCCAGCCCGCCGCGCACCTCGATCACCTGGGCGTTGCGCCGGCCGAGCTGGACGCGGCGCTTGGTGGCGTAATCGCCGGACGGGTCGACCACGAAGACCCAGTCGCCGCCCGTGTCCTGGTAGAAGGCGCCGTTGGGGATCAGCAGGGCCGTTGTGGTGTCACCCAGGCGCAGGCGGAGCTGCAGCGTCTGGCCCGGCCGGATGTCCGGCGGGGCGGCGCCCTGGAACTCCAGATCCACACGGAACTGGCCGTCGCGCACCTGCGGGAAGATCTTGGCGACCATCAGCGTGTAGGAGCCGCCGCCGATGGTGGCCTCCGCCGTCTGGCCAGCGGCCATACGCGGCAGATAGAACTCGTCCACCTGCGCGACGACCTTGAAGCCGTCGGTGCGGTCGATCCGCCCGACCTGCTCGCCGCGGGTCTTGTTCTGGCCGATCTCCGCATCGAGCACGGTGAGCACGCCGTCTACGGGTGCCCGCAGGGTGAGGTTGTCGAGCGACTTGCGGGTGAGCTCGAGCTGGGTTTCCAGCTTGCCGACGGAGGCGGCCAGGGCGGCCAGCTGATCCTCCCGCATCTTCAGGGTCGTCGCCTGGCTTTCCAGCACCTGGTCGCGGCGGATGCGGCTGTAGTTCAGCTCGTCGATCGTGTTCTGGTACTCCGCCCGCGCCACCGCGTCGGACTTGATCAGGGCGCTGCGCCGCTCCAGCTCCCGCTCCAGCCGGAGGATGCGGTAGTCGATATCGGCCAGTTCGCGGGCGTTGTTCAGCCGGCTGGATTCCAGCTGGATTTCCAGCGACCGCATCTGGTTCAGCTGCTCCACCACCTGGACCTCGTTGCCCAGCACGCGGAGCTGGAGGTCGGTGTTGGAGAACTCCACAAGTGGCTGGCCCGCCTTCACCATCTGGCCCGGCTCCGCCAGCCGGCGCTCCACCCGGCCGCCCTCGCTGGCGTCCAGGAAGACGCTGGTCAGCGGCTCGACGGCGCCGCGCACGGGGATGAAATCCTCGAAGGCGCCCTGCGTGACCGGGGAGATGACCAGCCGGTTCTCCGCCACGCGCACGGTCTGCCCGCCGCCGGAGTTCAGCGCGACGTAGCCCCCGCCCACTGCGACCAGCAGCGCCACGGCGGCGGCGCCGATCAGCTTGCGGTGCTTGCGCCAGCCGCGCTTCTCGATCCGGCGATCCATGCCGGACGCCGGAGGCGTGGCGCCGGCGGGGCGGTCGGTGGCGGTCTGCACGGGAATCAGATGAGGTTGCTGAGCCATGGGGCGAACACCGCGATGAGGCAGGCGCAGAGCCAGACGTCGGGATTGACGGCGGCGATCCGGTCGTCCAGGCGCTCCAGCAGCGTCCGGCCATCGGCGTCCGTGTCGTCACCGGCATCGATGCCGGGGTTGGGCTGGGAGGTCATTGGCAGGCCCTCTTGTTCTCGCATTGGCGGGGGGGTCCCTGGTCCCCGCGGGTCGCCAATCGATCCGCAAGCGCCGTGCCAGCCCGAAAGAGGCGGAATTCCTTGGTTTCCCCACGCGGACACCCTGTCCGTTCCCGGACGCTGTCCGATTTCGGACAGGCTTTGCGGCGTATGGTGTCCGGAGATGAAGGGACGCCCGCGCGCAGCTTTCCCGCCCGCGCGCAGTGGACCACAGCCGGATGCCGGCCGGAATCGGCGGGAGCGGCACGAACCGTGCAACCGAGCCCCCTCCAGCGGCGCCAAGCGACGGAAAGCCTAAGGTCGATCCATGATTCGGGATGAACTTGCCCCCGGCGATCTGTACGATACCGGACAGTCGGGTGTCCGCTGATGGACAGTTCCATGGTCATGACCGGTCGCGTACTCGTCGTCGACGATGACGAGGACATCCTTGTCGCCGCCCGCCTCCTGCTGAAGCGGGAGGGGATCAAGTGCCATACGGAGCCGCGGCCCGACCGCATTCCGCAGCTGCTGAAGGACGAGCATTTCGACGCCGTCCTGCTGGACATGAACTTCGCCATCGGCGCCAACACGGGCCGCGAGGGGTTCGCCTGGCTGAAGCGGATCCTGGAGATCGACCCCACCCTCTCCATCGTTCTCATGACGGCCTATGGCGACGTGGGCACGGCCGTCGAGGCGATGAAGCAGGGGGCGACCGACTTCGTGCTAAAGCCCTGGCAGAACGAGCGGCTGACGGCGACCCTGGGCTCCGCCCTCAAGCTGACAGCCTCCAAGCGGGAGGCGCAGCAGCTCGGCGCCCGCAACCAGGAACTCAAGAGCGTGCTGGACGGCCCGCCCCAGGCCATCGTCGGCACGTCGCCCGCCATGCAGCGGGTCTTCACCCTGGTCGACCGGGCCGCGCCGACGGAGGCCAACGTCCTGATCCTGGGCGAGAACGGCACCGGAAAGGAGGTGGTGGCGCGCGAAATCCACCGCCGCTCCAACCGGGCGGGCCAGGTGTTCGTCAGCGTGGATCTGGGCTCCATCTCCGAGACGCTGTTCGAGAGCGAGCTGTTCGGCCACAAGAAGGGCGCCTTCACCGACGCCAAGGAGGACCGGGTCGGGCGGCTGGTCGCGGCCAACGGCGGCACGCTGTTCCTGGACGAGATCGGGAACCTGCCGCTCTACCTCCAGTCCAAGCTGCTGACCGTGCTGGAACAGCGGGTGGTGACGCCGGTCGGCGGCACCAAGCCGGTGCCCATCGACGTGCGGCTGATCAGCGCCACCAACGTGCCGCCGGACCAGCTCGCCCGCGAGGACGTGTTCCGCCAGGACCTGCTCTACCGCATCAACACGGTGGAGCTGCACCTGCCGCCGCTGCGCGACCGGCCGGAGGACATCCCCGCCCTGGTCGAGCATTTCATCGGCCTCTATGCCCGCAAGTACAACATGCCCCGCAAGCGGGTGTCGGCCGAGGCCCTGACCCGGCTGCAGGCCTACCGCTGGCCGGGCAATGTCCGCGCGCTGCGCCACGCGGTGGAGCGGGCCATGATCCTGTCCGGCGGCGAGGTGCTGGAGGCGGAGGATTTCTCGCTGCCCTCGGCGGGGGGAGCCCAGTCGGCGGCCGCGGTCGCCACCACGCCGCCGCCGACGGGGACGGGGGCAGGCGCGGGGGGCGGCCTCACCCTGGACACCTTCGACCTCGAGGCGGTGGAGCGCGAGGTGATCCGCCGCGCGCTGGCGAAGCACCAGGGCAACATCAGCCACGCGGCGGCCGACCTCGGCATCACCCGCGCGTCGCTCTACCGCCGGATGGAAAAGCATGGGCTTTGAAGGGATCGCGCCGCGCGGTTCAACCCTCTCCCCTTGCGGGAGAGAGCCTGCCCCGGACTCGATCCGGGGGTGGCGAACGCCAGTGAGCCGGGTGAGGGGGCAAGCGCGATCCGCAACAGACCGGCCCCCTCACCCCCCTCGCTCCGCTCGGGACCCTCTCCCG
>JAJUIU010000044.1 GCA_029267445.1 Rhodospirillaceae bacterium | reverse complement strand
GGCGGCGGCGATCGGGGCGGCCCAATCCTCTCAGCAGCCGCCCGCCGCGTCGGCATCATCGGCACCGCCCCAGGCGGCCCTTCTCGCCGCGTCGGCATCGTCCGGACCGCCCCCGGCGGCTCTGCTTCCCGCGTCGGGATCGGCGTCTTCCGCGGCGGCGTCACAAATGCAATCCGCGGCCATGCCTTCCGTGGCGGCCCAGTCGGCAAGCTCGCAGTCCGCGCCGGCATCCTCCATGGCGGCATCCTCCATCACGGCCTCCGCCAAGGCGGAGGAGCAGGAGGAGGACGGCTGAGCGCTGCCCCGCGGCGTGGCGCCAGCCTCACTTGGGGCGTGCGGTCCGCTTGGCCCCCCCGGTGGGCAGCCGGATCCCGCCGGGGGACGCCGCCGCTGGCGGCGCTCCGTTGGGCTTGCCGGGCTTGGCCTTCTCATCGGACTTCTGGACGGCACCCGATTCCACCAGCTTCGCCATCGTCTGCTGCATGGTCGTGTAGGCGTCCACGAAGCCGCGAAGGGACATGACCACCCTGGCCTGCCGTTCCAGGGTCTGCGTTCCGTCGGACCCCTGGACGGCGCTCACGAACTCGATCCGGACGGTGCCATTCACCACCTGGATGCGGCTGATGCCATCGGCGAACACCTGGTCCGTCATGTCTGTCGATCTCCAAGTCTGAATACGTTCAGGGGCCGGACGATCCGCAGGGCGTGCAGCCGGCTCTGCGGGGCGTCCCTGCCAGCGCCCGCCAGGGCGATCAGCCGCGCCCCAAGGGGCGCCTGGGCTTCGGGCTCCGCGACCATCCCCATCGAATGGAGGGGCTCCGGCAGTGGTGCCAGACGCGTCCAGGTCCGGGTCTGTGGATGGTACAGGGTGGTGTCGTCGGTCGCCGTCTCGCCCGATCCGATCATGCCCCCGGCCACGATCCCGCCGGCGACGACGATACCGTCTGGAACGGCCACGGCCGCGTGGCGGCAGCGGGCGCCCGGAAGCCCGTTCTGCGGCAGGGCGGCACCGGTGTCGGGATTGATCAGCCAGACATCATCCACGATGCCGCCGTCGCGATCACGCCCGCCCAGGACCATGACGAGGTCTCCCCACGGCACAGCCGCGTGATCGTACCGGGGCTCCGGAAGGTCGCCGCACACCCGGCTCCGCCCTGTGCGCAGATCGAACGACTGCACCGCCGCCGTGGGCCGGCCATCGTGCCCGGTGCCGCCGACGACATACAGCGTGTCGGACTGGACGACGGCCACCGCCCTGGCGACCGGCCTGTGCAGCCGTCCGATCCGTTCGCGCCGCAGGCTCACCGGGTCGATCGCGACGACCTCCGCATGGGGCCTGTCGGAGTCCGCGCTGTGACCGCCGGCCAGAAGCACGTAGCCGCCCTGCGCCGCAACGGCCGCGCCACGGGCGCGGCCCAGTTCGCGGCCGGGCGTCCAGCCGGCGTAATCGGGGGCGGATGCCACATGGAAACCCGCATCCTCGCCCGCGAAAACCAGCAGGGGCCCGACCAGCACGGCCCTGCCGGGGCCGGCCGGCGGGGCGAACGGGCTTGGCAGGGCCTCGCCTTCGGCGGACGGCGCGCCGCGATCGCCGGACCTGCCCAGAAGCCGGCTGATCCCCCGTTGGCGGGGCCGGTTCCCCGTACCTCCGGTCGACAGCGCCTCCCAGCGGGCGTCCGTCAGGCAGCGCGACACCACCTGTTCGCCCGTCGGCTCGAAGATCCGACCCGGATCGGCACCCTCGGCCAGCACCCTCAGATCGCCGCCAAGCGCTCCACGCATCCAACGCCGGACAAGCTGGTCGAGAAGGGATGCCGGCGGCTGATCCAGTGGTGGCGGCGGCACGTCCCAGGCGGCGGACCAGTCGGCCACCTGCCTGAGAAAGCGGATCGCCTCCGGCGGGAGCTGCCCGGCGGCCAGCGCCGTCAACTGCGGGAACGTGGAGCGCAGGTCGCGGACCGTGATCTGCAGCGGTTCGACCCGGAGCAGCGCCAACGCGGCGACATGCAGGATGGGGCCATGGGGCGGCTGGGCCGCCGGTTCGCCGTCGACAAGCGGCCACCCGGCGAGGACGTCCGTTTCCATGCGCACCGGGGCGGTCCAGTAATCGCCGCTGGCGAGGTGTCCGGCAAACCGGACCCAGACACCGGGATCGAGTTCCGTATCCTCGCCGGACGCCGGCTGCGGCCATGGCGCGTCGACATCTGGCGTGTCGGCCCCACCCAGGATCCGGGTGGGGCGGCGCCGGCTCCAGAGCCGGAGGACGCAGTCGCTGCCCGGCGCCGGCAGGAAGGGCTCGGTCCCCGTCCAGCCTTCCAGCACGATGCGCAGGAGGTTGCGGTTGTGGGCATGGACCCTGAAGAAGCGGCCCGGCCGGTGCAGCAGCGCATCCGTCCTGTCCGTCAGTTCCAGCCAGTCGCCCACCGTCACGTCGAACCCGTTGAACCCGGGTCCCGATAGGATGGCGATGCCGACCTGCGCTCCCCCCTCGTCCAGGGATGGCTGGATGGACCCGACCGGGAAGGCCGTCGCGGCGTTCGACCGCGACCATTTGAACGATGCGATCGGCAGCATCCATACGGGACCGGCCTCGGTCCCCGCGGGCAGGTCCCCGACGGTCAGTCCGCCCGAACCGGAACGCGCGACCACCCTGGTCACCATGCTGGACGCGGTCCCGTCACCACCGTCCGGAACGCGGCTGACCAGGACCGGCGCCCCGATGTCGAGCGCGCGCAGGTCGTCGGGCGGCATGACGATCCGGTTCAGCGCGTCGGTCACCTCCCCCTTGCGCAGCGCCGCGCGCTGGGGCTCCGGAAGCGGGAACGCCGCCGTCCATCCGGCGTGATGGGCCTGGACCCTGAGCAGGCCGTTCTCGCCCCCCTGCGTTCCCCGCAGCGTGCGCCAGATCGCGGCCGTCCCGGCCGGCTTGGGCGCCAGGGTACGGACGGCCTCTTCCGCCTGTTCGGGTGCGACCACCGGATTCGCGCGGACCTGCCAAGTGGTCCGGGTCTGGACGACGGTGTCCGACCCCAGGAGGGCGGGGTCCGTCAGCTCCGGATCGGCAAGCGCGTCGACGGTCCTGTCCCAGAGCGACAGAGCGACGAGGTGGTGGCCATCGCCGGAGGCGTCGGCCAGGGCCGGATCGGGCAGGAAGGGTTGCGCGTCGCTCGCCGTCGCGCGATCGAGCCGGCATGCGGTCCCGTCCACAGTGTAGCTGCCTGCGCCCACCCAGTATCGCTCCAGACGGAGGCGGGGCGGCGCCTCCGACCAACCGATCCGCGCCACCCGGTCGGAATGGCCGGCGCGGTTCCGCATGCGCCACCCGTGGATCGCGTCGGCTTCGATCCGCGACGTGTCCAGATCGAACAGCAGATGCCTGCGGGGCGGGCGCCGCCGCTCCAGCGCCGCCGCAAGCGCGTCCAGATCCGTGGCGCGCCGCCAGAGACGAAGGGCCAGCACCCGGCAGGAGAGGTGGTCGCCAACGGCGGGTTCGGCGCCGGTCCCGTCCGGCTCGTACTCCCGCGCCGTGTCCGCGCCCGGATCGGGCGGCAGCGCGATGGGGGCCGTCCCGCCGTCGGTCGGTGCGGACTCCCCCGCCGCCGGGGCCGAGCCGGCCCCCACCAGCAGCGGGGCGCGGCGATCCCGATGGGGATGCCG
This sequence comes from Rhodospirillaceae bacterium, assembly GCA_029267445.1. GTDB lineage: Bacteria > Pseudomonadota > Alphaproteobacteria > Azospirillales > Azospirillaceae > JAJUIU01. The sequence goes on along the minus strand of JAJUIU010000044.1, from coordinate 28,156 downwards.
CAGCGTTGTGGTGAAGGTGTCGCCGCCCAGCCGGATGGCCAGCCGCCCGCCATGCCGCAGCACCAGGATGTCGACGGGCGTTCCCGCCGGGAGCCGCCCGACGGGCATGGGCGGCCCGCCGCCAGCCTCCTCCAAGACGACGCCGCCGTCCGCGCGGACCAGGATGGCATAGGCCCCCGGACGTGACAGGATGGTTCCCGCGGCGTCTTCGGTGACGGCGATACGGAGCTGGATGGTGTGCGCGCCGGGTGTTTCCGCCGCCTCGTCCGGCCCGACATCGCGGTCGAACGCGTCTTCCACCGCGACGAACACGACGTCGTCCTCGTCCGGGTCGGCTTCCGCGGCCACCGCCGTCACGACCTCCACCTCGGGATGCGCGTGGGCGAGCCAAAGGTACTGCCGCCCGGGACCTGCGGGGTCGTTCAGGACGAGCGCCGGCTCCGGCTCGACCGCGAAGCCGGCGTCATTCGCCGGGCCGCCGGCGTGGCCGATCAGCCCCGCCAGAGACCGCGCCAGCGCATCGCGATGGAACGCCATGGCGGCGTTCCAGTCCGCGTCCAGGAGAGCCCGGCCTTGCTGGAGCCACACGCCCGACAGCAGCGACGGGCCCGGCCGCGGCGAGCGCGAAAAGTCACCGTTCATCCCGACCTCGCTCCATCTGTGTTCTTTTCCGCCGTCCGGCGGCTCCGTTTCGCATGGTTCAGCTCATGAAGTGGACCTGCGCGGACAGACCTTCCGGCAGGTGGCTGTCGACGATCCGTCGCAGGGCGTCGGCCCTCGCCCGCTGGCGCAGGCCGTGGAAAGCGCCCAGCTCGTCGCCGTTCCTGGCGCCGGCCGAGATCGCGCGGGGGCAATCGTCCGCCAGCGCGCCGTAATCGGGGTCGCCGAAGCGGAGCGATCGGAACGGCACCTGCGGAGGCGGAGGTCTGTCCACTCCGGGGGCGCGGACCCGTCCGGTGATCAGGCGGTCCTCGCCCGCGGGCGCGCAGGACGCCCACACATCGCCGATGATGGTGCTCCGCTCGAGCACCGGCACCGGTCCGGCCCGTGGGTCTTCCGTCAAGCCCGCGATGGCGGGGCCCTGGCGTCCGTCGATGATGCTTCCGAACGCGGCGACCATGCAGAGGTGCCCCGCCGCGCGGAGCGGTCCCGTCACGCAGCGGTCCATGTAGACGAGGCAGGTGCGGTAGTCGCTGGCTGGGAAGTCGACCGTGACCGCGGCACCGTCCTCCGGCCAGACGGTGCAGTCGAGAAGGTCCAGCTGCAGGGGCCCGACCACGGTGACGCCCCCCCGCAGCCAGAGGCCCGACAGGGTGAGGCGTCCGGGCGCGATGGCACGGATGTCGCCCTGAAGGGTGGGACGGAACCCGTCCGCCGCCTGGATGGCGATGTGACGGTCGCGGATGTCGATCTCCCATACGGCCCGGCGGCCCGGATCGCCCGGCACCGCATCGGCCAGCTGGTGGATGGCGCTGTCGAAGACCTCGATCAGGATGTCCGTGGCATTCTGCGGGCTGGCCTCGAGCGCTGCCTGGATGGACGGGAAGCGCGGCGTGGCCTGTTGCGCCATGTCCAGCGCCAGCAGCCGTGACGCGTCCCTGTGGACATGGGCCACCCAGGTGCCGCCGTCGGGCAGGATGATGCGGTCCGCGCGGCCATACGCCCCGCCCCCGATGGCGGTGACGCAGCCATAGGAGTGATCGACCTCCACGGCATCCACATCCGGAAACGGGGAGTAACGGCCGCCCTCCGCATCGACCACCGAGAGGCGGCCGCGTTCCGGATCGATCAGGGCGACGGGCCTCTGTGCGGGCTGGGGGCGGCCGGCGGGCGTCCGCCGTCCCGCGCCCGGCCCGGCGGCCTTCACGGGGGCGGCCCTCACGGGGGCGGGTCTGACGGGATCGGCGCGGAACGGGGCCCAGCCCCCGAGATCGGCCACCACCAATTCCAAGGGCTCGGCCAGCCAGGAGCCCCCGACACACGCGCGGACTGTCACCGGCGCGGGCCCCCGGCCACCCAGGATTCCCGCGAGCATCATGCGGGTCAGCGGCTGCGGGACATCGGACGCGCCGGCCGCCGGACCCGACGTCGGCAGGCGCTCCGCCGCGGTGAACAGCGGCATGTCGATACCGAAGGGATGGATGGTGAACCGGCCCTGGCCCAGCCCATGCGCCTGGGCGGAACCGATGCGCTGGCCCCGCAGCCGCCAGACGTCGAGTGAGATGGCGGATGGACACGGTCCGGGCTCCCGTTGGCTCGGGGCGACGCGCGCGCCGGTGCCGGTGATCCGCGGTGTGCCGGGCCAGCGGCTGCGCGCGACGTCTCCGGCTGGCGTACCGGCGGACACAACCCTGATGCTGCCGGGCGCGGGCGCGTCGGGCCAGCGGCAATCCAGCGTCCTGACGATCCGGGCGGACAGATCCGTGCCCAGGACCGGCCAGCCTGTCGCCGCCGTGGCGGCATGCCCGACGGTCGCCAGCGTGCCGCGCGCCCGCTCGAACCCGATCGTGTTGGCGACGAGCGTCCGCAGACCCGGAAGGCCCGACCGCGCCAGCGCCTCTCCGACGCCGACCAGATCGCCGATATAGGGCACGACCCAATCGGGGCAGGTTTCGATGAACCAGGAGTCCTCGAGCAGCTGGATGTTGGCGTGCACCGCCTGCGCCTGCCGCTCCAGCGTATCCATCAGGGCCTTCAGCGCGCCTCCGGACTCCGCGTCGCGGACGCGGTGGATCGCCGGGAGAAGCCTGAACAGGTCGCCGGGATTCATGGTCCGCTCCCGGGCGCGAGGACGGCGGCGGTCAGCACAAGGCTGTCGGCGTCGTCCGGAAGGAACACCAGCCGCGCCGGATGGACCTCGCCGTCAATCCCGGCCCTCGGCGCGGGGACCGCGTCGGCCCGGCGGTCGGGGCTCCTCTTGGGGTGCAGTGACTGCACCTCCGCTCCGACGACCCCGGTCTGGCGCTGGAGCCGAGCGAGGATTTCGTCCACCGTCATGTCCTGCCCCAGCGCGCGCGCCGTGAAGCCCAGCGAGGCGCGCAGCGCCGCCGACGCGGTTTCGACGATGGCGGAGGGGTCCGTGCCGGGCTCGATCCAGACACGCGCGGCGACCCGGACCGGCACCGGCGCATAGGGCAGGACCATGACGGGGCGCGCCCCCGCCGCCTGGGTCCGCAGAAGCATCGCCTCGATCATCGTCGGCATCGCGGCCGCAGCACCGGGATCGGTCCCGGGGTCGGGCGCCACCGTAAGGACCAGTGTCTGCCTGCCGCCCGGAAACACGATGCTGTCCGCCAGTGATTTCGCGACACCGGGAACCCGCGCCAGGAAGCGCGTGTAGTCCTCCGGCGTGATCAGTCTGCCGAGCATCAACATGCGTCGCGGTGCCGACAGCCGGTCCTCCATGAGCGACTCGCGCGGGATGAAGGGAGTGCGCGGCAGCAGCTTCACATCCTTGGAAAGGCCCGCGTTCCCAGCCATCAGGTTGGCGAGCACCGTCGCACCCATGGGCTGCTGTTCGGGTGGCCCCGGGTCGCCCAACGGACCCATGCCGACCCGGTAGCTGGCCCGGATGTTGTTGAAGCCAGTCGGCAGCCGCGCACCCTGGCCGCCATCGCCGAACGTCACGGTCGCCACCCCGTTCTGATCGACGCTGACGGTGTAGACCCGGTCGTGCGGGCCGCAGCCGGACAGCGTCACGACCTCCGTCCAGGGCGTTCCCTCGACGGTGACGGACAGCGTGCTGACGCGGGACTTCGGCACGGCGCCGGGCAGGAAGGTGAGCGGCTTCTGCGCCAGCGTGAAGCGCTGGTTGGGGGTCTGGCCGTCACCGCTGCCCAGGATTTCGTCGACACTGCGGCCCTGGCTGGCCTGCACCACGTTGGCATTGGCCGTGACCGTTGCGGGATCGAGCGCCAGTCCGGGACTGTCCGCCAGAACGACCCCGGTGTGGCTTCCGTCGACCGCGGGCTCGCTCTGCCGTATGCCCACGACAAGCGCCATCTGGGCGGCCTTGGCCCCGGCCGGCAGGAACAGCAGTTCGTCCGGGTACGCGTCGACGGCGACCGGGGCGCCGCCGCCCGCGGACAGCGCGAGGGACAGCATGCCGCCGTCGCCCGGGGATTCAGCGGCGGCCACCTGTCGGGCGCGCATGACGGTCACCGGCGGCTGGTTCGCCTGCAGCACGGCGATCCCGTCGTCCGACGGCACGAGCAGGAGCGGCGGCTCCCCGGCCGGCCCAAGCGTCCAGCCCCGACCGGCCGGCAGGGTCCCCAGGATGGCGTCCGGCTTGACGGTGACGCCAGCCGATTTCAGCCGCGCCCGTAAGTCGGATCCGAGAACGCCGACCGACAGCAGGTCGGCCGCAGACGCCGGCAGGATCGCCACGGTGTCGAGCGCCAGCGCCGACGCTTCGTCCTGCGCGGCATCGGCCGGAGCCACCGACAGCAGGGCCGCCGCGCCGACCATCAGGTCCGGCCAGCCTGGACCATCGGGTGCCAGCAGGCAGGACACCGTGCCGGCCAGACCCAGCGGGAGTTCCATCCATGTCGAGGTCTCCGCATCGCGCCGGAACAGGCCGCCGCCGGCGGCGATGATGGCGCCGGTCCGGGCGGTTCCCAGGCTCACGGCGCGGATGGGCAGGGACGCGTCCAGCCCGACCGTGCTCCATGTCGAAGCACCGCTCTCGATCTCGAAGGCTCCCGAGTCCGGCGTGCCGGCGAGCACCCGTCCGTCCGCGACGGCGAGCGCGTTGACGCGACCGCGCCCGATCGGCCCGCCGAACGGGGCCCATGCGTTCCGGGTCGGACCGGTGGTGAGGACGCCGTCCCCGTCGGTCCCGACGAGCAACCCGCCGTCGGGTCCGCGCGCCAGGGCTGTCACAGCCGCCCCGGGATCGAGCGCGCCGCCGCCCTGGGGCAGCCATGCGCCGGTCCGGCCGCTGGCGGCGAACAGGCCGGACCGGGTGCCCGCCCAGATGATCCCCTCCGCATCCTCCAGCAGGCAGGTGGCCCGCAGACCGGAGGGCAGGGGCGGCATCGGCGTCCACGGGCCGGACCCTTCACGCCAGGCGATCGCCGATTGGCCGACCGACCACAGGGCGCCGGTCCCCGGTGCGAGCGCCACCAGCGTGTCGCCCTCCGCCACGGTGCCAATGGGGTCGGCCGTCCAGTCCTTCCCGTTCGTGGTGCGGTACAGGCGGCCGTCGTCACACCCCGCCACGATCCCGGCCCCGTCCATGACGAGCGCGATGACGGATCTGTAGCCGAGCGAGCGACCCGGCCGTGCGCCGGCGGCGTTCGACAGGCCGTCGAACCGCAAGACCCCGCCGAGCACGGCCGGCAACAGGCTCGCCGCGCGACCGGTGAGCGCCATGCGGCGCAGCCCGTCCGGGCGGGGCGCGCGGGGCGGGACCGGAGGCGCCAGGGCGTCCAGGGGCGAGGCCAGCGGCTGCCGCCTGGGCATCTGACGCACCACGGGGAGCGGTGCCGTCGACCCCGGCTCGGACGCCCCGCCCTCCGAGGCGAGCTCCTGCTCCTCCGGCGACAGGTCGGTGATCAGGCCGGCCAGGTTGAGCCGATCGTCGATCCCCACAGGCCTTTCCAGGGCCATGCCGGGCCCCACCGGGGTCAGCTCGACACTGTCGACCAGCACTTGGCTCTGACGGCGGTCGAAGCCGGTGACGGCAAGGCCGTCCGGCAGGCGCAGACCGGCCCAGGCGCGGCAGACCCGCCGCGTCAGCCCGAAGGCGTCCAGCAGCGGAGCCGCCGTCGCCACGACCGCGCCCGCCGCGAACCGCCCACCGTCGGCCGGCTCGCCCACCGGCACCAACGGCGCCGGGCCGGCACCGTCGGCGGCGGTCGACGGGTCGGCCGGGGCCCGGGTGGGGGCCGCTGGCTGCGGCCCGGTGGCCTTGGCGGCGTTCGCCGGCGTCGTCCGGTCCAGGAGGACGACCATCGACCCCGGGGCCACGGCCAGCGCCGGATTGTCCAGGTCCAGCGGTATCGGGGCCGGGTCGCCGGGTGCCGACGGCGGTGCCGCGGACGGATCGCCGCCCGGCGGGGGCAAGGGCGTGGCGGACAGCGGGAACAGCGGCCATTGGGTGGCCGGTACCGGCGTCTGGGCCACGACTACCTGCCCGTCGTCCGCGACGGACAGAAACGGCGGACCTTCCGCCACGGGCAGGGACAAGGCTTTCGTCCAGCGGCCGTCGGCGGGCCCGGAACCAGGGGTGAAACGATAGATGTCGCCGCCCGCCACCCCGAGCGCGAACCGCTCCGCGCCTTGGCCGCACGGGGTCAGCTGCGCGACGCCGACCGGCTTGCCGGCCGCGTCCCGCGGCAGGCCGGCGGAAGCCTCCCACATGCGCCCCTTCGCATCGACGACGATGGCCCCGGAACTCGCGGCGACGAGGAGATCGCCATCGCCCGCCGCGTCCGTCAGCGGCGCCATCGCCGCCAGAGTCCGGTCGCCAAGGGCGTAAATGCGCCCCGGCTCCAGCAGCAGCCGCTTCCCGGCCGCACCGATCGCCCCGGCGACCGCCGCCTCCTCATCCTTCAGGAATCCGAACAGGCCCTTCGAGGGGCGCTTCGGCGGTTCGGAGTCCTGTGGCACGGCCCCCTTCACCTTCAGCCGCCTCACGCCGGTCGACGTGCAGAGTGCCACCGTGTCGGCCCTGCGTCCGAACAGGAAGTCGACGCTGCGCGGCGCCGTCTCGTCCAGCACCACGCGGAACCAGCCGCCCGGAGGGAGCCACACATAGAGGCCGCTGTCGGTCAGGGCGACGACGCCGGTCTCCCCCCCACCGAGGTTCCCCGGAAAATTCTTCACGGACGCAAGCCGGCGGACCGATTCGCTGGGCAGGGCGGCCTTCACCGGCACGTTCCTGCCGCGGCTCCGACTGACCGTGAACCCCCCCGCGAGGCTGTCCCAGCCGATGGCCGGATTCGTCGTCCGGAAGACCCCGCCGCGCGTCGTCCCGGCCAGGATCGCGCCATCCAGATCCCTCGCGAGCGTCACGACCTGGCGCGGCGGCATGCCCGATCGGGCCGCCGTCCAGCCGCCCTCCGCAATGCCCGGAATGAAGATTCCCTCCTCGGTGCCGAGGCAGACGCCACCGCCCGGCAGGGCGAGCACGGCCGTGAAATCGGCCGTCGGCAGGCCCGCGTTCAAGCGTGTCGGCTCCATCCCCGCCGCCGGCTCGGGGGCGCCGAACGCCCCGGCCGGGTAGACCATGACGCCTCCCGCGTCCACCCCCTGGTCCAGCCGCCGCCGCCGGGGCAGGGTCGCCAGCACGGCGGAATCGGCGCCGAACAGGCCCGTCCGTCGCGCGAAGCGGTACAGTTTCGGCTGGCCGATCGCGCCCGTGCCCGGCCGATCCGGCACCGCCGGCGCCCATGTGACCTCCGTCAGGCTGAGGGCCGTCAGAACCTGCACGGTGGAGACGGCGCGCAGGGCGTGGACCGGGTTTCCGTCGCCGCCGGTCCCGACGCAAAGGATGATGTCCCCGGGGCGCAGACCGGTGTCCGTGCCCGCAAGCAGGACGCCGGGAGCCGTGACGGAGAGGCTTTCGGGTCGCGGGGCCGGCGGCTGCCAGACGGACATCGCCGACCATTCCCGGCGCGCGACGATCGCGTGGTCCGTCTCGAGGAAGTCGAAGCCGCCGCCGGCCAGCAGCGTGCGCACGAGGCTGCCTTCCGTCAGGATGATTCGTGTCGGCCCGCCGCGCACGCCCGCGAACCCCAGGACGAGGTCGGCGATCGCCGCGCAGCCGGGGTCGAGGGTCACCGGGACGGGTGCGGCGCTTCCGCCCGGTTTGGCCGTCGGCGCCGGCCCCGGCCCCGGCGCGGTCCCGGGGAAACCACCCCCGGTCCGCCTGATCCCGAGGGAGGCGAGGAGCTGCTGAAGGGATTCCGGCTGCTGCGCCGTGCGCAGATACCCCTCGTTGATCAGCCGTTCCTGGTAGAAGCAGAGGATGTCACCCGCCGACGCCCAGGCCATCAGCAGTGCGCCGATCCAATCCTCGTCCGGCCGGCTGGCGAGACCTTCATAGGGGTACCAGGTCTGGCCATTCGGCATCCTGGCCTCCGCCACCCGGAGTTCGCTCGAGAGGCGCTGGTAGAACGAGGAGATGACGCCGAGGCGGAAATCGAGGGCCGACCGCAACGGCGGGTTCGCCAGCTGCGGGTCGACCGCCGCGTCCGTGATCGAGACGATGTGCCTGCGCAGCCGTTCCGCATCGGCGACGGTCATGGCGCCCCCCGGACATCGATCCGGAGCCAGCCCGCGCTCCCGTCGTCGGTCAAGGCGCTGACCAGCGGCAGTTCGCGGTCGCCGAACATCAAGGCGGCTGGCGGCGCGTCGGCGGCCGGCCATCCGGCTCTGGCGAGCCGCGCCACATGGGCGCCGACGACTCCCGGCACCGCCAGCGCGCGGGCGACGAGCGCGCTCGCGAAGACGGAGCCCCCCATCCGGACCGAGCCGGCGGAGAAGAAGCCTTGGCCCGTGGGTTCGAAGGCGCGCGCAAGCGCCGCGCGCACATGACCTTCCCTGGCCCCCTCGGCCAAGGTGACGCGCAGGATCACCTCCAGCGGGACCAGCGTCGGCGCCCTGACGACGACGGACCGGCCGGCGAGGCATCGCCCGTTGAGCGCCGTCTGCACCCTGGCCAGGAGATCCGGGGGCGTCCACAACTGTTCACCGGAGCGCGCGGTGACATGGATGCGCGTGCCCGCCCCATCCACGGTCGCCATCGCCTCCCCCACGCCATCCACCGCCATGGCGGCCTTGGCGAAGTCGTCGAGCGTGGCGCAGCTGATCGGCTGGCGCCATGCCTCGGGGGCGCGGACCCGGATGCGCTCGTCCGGTTCGGGCCGCCGTTCCCCAACCGCGTGGTTAACGGTCTCGATCGCGACGACCGCCGCTCGAAGGGCGCCTAAGGACTCCGGCGGGGCGACGAGGGTGTTCAGGCCGGAATGCGCGATGCTGGCCGGACCGCCTGAACCGACCCGGAAGCGGGCCTTGAAGGGACGCAAGGGTGGCGGGCGGCGTCCATAGACACCGTCGCCGAAACGAAGCGTGACATACCCGTCGGAGTCCAGTTCAACGACGAACGCGCGCTCATCGGGCAGGCAGTCGAGCAGATCGCGGCGGACGCGCCACCGGGCGCCCGGGATGCCGGCGCCGAGATCCTCCTGGAGGCTGATGGCCGGAATCGGATCGGCGCTCTCCATGTCCATCAGGGCGGCGGCGGACGTGGGTTCGCCGACCTCGGCCGGCAGCGGCGGCGCCATCACGAGGTTTCCCCAGTTAACGGTTGGCCGGTAGGGCAGGTTGGGATCGACCGGGGGCAGCTCGCCCTGCACCGTCCGGCCGAGATCGACGAGGACCAGATTGCCCCGGCAACGCATGAACCTCCTTTCGGCGGCGTTCGAGACCATTGGGAGCGCGAAGGCGTCGGCCGCCGCCCAGCGGACGGCGATCACCGAGAATTCCGGCGATTCGGCGGTCGGTTCCACTTGGGCCGTGATGTCCCGCGCTTCGATGATGCGGACGATCTGCGTATCGCCATCCGGCCCGCCGTTCTTCATCTGGTCGAACGCGAGAAGCGCGCCCGGCGCGGACCAGGGCCGCATCGGGGCCGCGAGCAGCCATTCGGCGGCCTTCTTCCTTACCGCCAGGATGGCGTGCCGGGCGCCGCGCGGCAATGTCTGCCCCCGGCCGCCGAACTCGTAGACCGTGAGGTCGTTGAGGGACGGGCAAAGCTCGGCGTCCCGCATGGATTCGAAGGCGGGCGCGCCATTGTTGATCACCTGGGTGACGGCGGGGTCGTCCGGGGTCGCCACGGAGGTTTCGTGTTCGGTCGTGACGAACAGGCTGCCGGCGGCAAGGTGGCAGTACCGCCGCACCTTGACCTGGACCCAGGCCCGCGCGTTGCAGCCATCGTCCGTGCGATAATCCAGCAGGCGCGCGTGCCGTCTGAGGGACCGCCGCAGTCGCGCCGTCGTGAGATAGGCCTCCGCCGCGACCGCGTCCTGATACTGGCTGGCATAGTCCGCGACATAGGCCAGGGATTCGATCACGGTGATTCCGACATCGGCGGGGCTGCGATCGGTCCAGGCGGGCTGGTAAACCGACATGTGGCGCAGGATGTCCGACCGGAAGCCGTTGTAATCCTTGACGAGGTAGTTCATCGCCAGCGTGTCGGCGGGGCGGGCGCCGGCCTCCGGCACCGCCAGCCGGAAGGGGGCCGCGTCCCGGCCGCCACCGATCAGGCCCGGCAGGCTCAGGGTCAGGGCGAACTCGCCGACCGGCCGTGTCCACCGTCCCCCGTCCGTCAGGGGCGCCACGATGACGGCGATGCGCCAGGGGTATTCGACCCAGGCCACGCTCTCGACGACCAGCGGCGCCGGCCCAACGCCTCCGGCCATGTCGATCCGGACGTTCTCACGGCCGAGGGGCGGCGGTATCTCCGGCGGAGCCACAAGCTGCAGGAGCAGCGACAATTCCCATCGCTCGCCGATCGGCGACGCCTGGACATGAAGGAGGCTGCCGGTCTGGCCAGGCTGTGGCGGAACCGGCTGCGGCGGTATCCGCAGCATCGCGAGGGCGAACAGGGGCAGGTGCATGCGGGCCGGCCTCCTCAGCGCCTGAACCGGGCCATACGCCGCTGACGCTCGGCCGGATCGACGTAGTCGACGGTCACTTCGAGCGCGCTTCCGTCCATCCTCGCGGTGACGTCCTGAACCTCGATCACGCCGGCGAGCTGGCGCTGAAGCTCGCTGCGGACGACGAACAGCGTTGCGGTGACCACCTCGGAGTTGCCGGGCTGGAAGACGACCCGCTGGATACCGCAGCCGAAGTCCGGGCGGTTCACCCGTTCGCCCGGAACGGTGAACAGGACCTGTTCGATCAGCTGCTCGATGTAGGCGTCGCGGCTGGCGGCCTGCATCGGGCGCCCCGCGCGTACCATGAACGGGAAGTTCAGATGCATCGGCGCGGCCCGTTCATAGGAGCGGGGGCACGACGACCCCCTCGATCAGTCCCAGCACGGCTTCGTCCCCTTCGATCGTCACCGCGCCGAGGACATTGAGATCCCCCTCCACCTCGCAGGCGCCGAGGATGTTCACGTTGCCCTGCACCTCCACCGCGCCGGCGATCTCGACGTTGCCGGTGATCTCCACCGCACCGGTGATCTCCACGTTGCCCGTGATCTCCACGGCACCGGTGATCTCCACGTTGCCGGTGATCTCCACCGCACCGGTGATCTCCACGTTGCCGGTGATCTCGACGGGGCCGGTGATCGTGACGTTCGCCGTGACCTCAACCTCGTCCGCCGTCACCACGATGCCCGCCTCGGTGATCTCGATGAGGGTCGTCGGGAGGTCGATGGAGATCAGCTCCTCCGTGACCACGATGGTCGTCGGCGGCATCTCCAGCGTCACCGCCTCCGGCGTGATGGCCAGGCTGAACGGCGGCTGCGTGATGAAGATGCCCTCCACCATGCACTTGATCTGGGTGACCGAGGGCGCGACCGGCTCCGTCAGCCGCAGGGTGAAGCCGCCCTCGCCGGGGGTGTCGTCCCACAGCATGGTGAGGAACTCGGTCACCATGCCCTTGATGAAGGGCACGGCCGGGGTGACCGGCACCTCGAGGGGGTCCTCCCAGTAGCAGCCACTCCAGATCGGGTAGCTGGGGTCGCCACCCTCGAACTCCACCCAGATGGTGGCGCCGATGGGCGGCACGGCGAAGAAGCCGACGCGCGGCCCGCCATAGGGGAAGGACGGCAGGGCCCAGTTCAGCACCATCCCGGGAACGGACGGAACCTCCGGGATCACGCGCCCCAGGAACATCGGATCGTCGTTGGCGATCACGATGCCGCGATACTTGCCGTAGTAGCGGCGGACCGCCATGCCGGTGGTCATGCCTGACCTCCCGCCCGCTGCTGCACCGGCAATGTGCTGACCGTGGACCCCAGACCCTCGCGCGTGAGCGCGAACTCCTGGATGTAGGCCCCGCGCGAAACCGAGTGGGTCACCTTCTGGACGTAGTAGTAGCCGTCGAAGCTGTCGCCGGCACCCCGCAGCCCGACCACGCCGGGGGCCGTCAGGATGGAGCCGTAGCGCAGCGCGTCCAGCTTCCCCGTCAGCGTCACGACCTGATCGGTCGACGCGTCGACGATCGCCTGGGCGCGCGCCTCCGCCTGAAGGATGTTCAGCCCCTGGTGATTGAACAGCCGCATCGGCTGGAAACTCAGCGTGTCCATCAGCTGCGGGTGGGCGGCCAGGCGGCCGGACCTTGTGCTCCCAAGGGTCAGCACGGGCAGCGGGAGCCCGGTCAGCGTGTCCTGCACGAGCCCGTAGATCAGGGTCGGTGCCGTTCCGTCGAACGCCGCCGACAGGGTCAGGATATTGCCCCCGCCGGCCATGTCGACGGTCAGGGTCGGCTGCGGCGTCGCGGTGCGCAGCGGCGGCCCCCAGTACCCCTCGTTCAGACCCGGCGTCGGCCCCGGGCGGATGCAGAAGACGAAGGCGTTCTGCGCCGCCAGTTGGTTGAGGAAGGCCCGGTCCGTCCCGATCTGCTGCGGGACGCTGAACACGCTGACGAGCGTGCCGACCGTGGTCGTCACGTTGGGCGTGATGCCCAGCGATCCCCACTCCTCCAGGATCGCGAACGCGATCAGGCTGTCGGTCATGTACGGGTACTCCATGGAGTACTCGTGCATGTCCATCATCACGCTCACATCCTCGCCGGTGACGAGGATGCGGGCTTCCTCCCGCTGGGTCGGGGGCTGGAGCTGCGTGTGGGTGATGAAACCGTCGATCAGCACGGCGGTGGCGGAGCCGACCGTGGCCGTGATGATGATCCGCTGCCCCGCCTGGAGCTGAGACGCGGCCAGTACCTTGTAATCGCTGGCTTCGTCCGGATTGCGCGGCGTGGTGAAGGCGAGCTGGAACCCGTTCGGGGCGCGGTCCGATTGCTGGACCTCCAGGCTGTCCAGCGCGGCCATCATCCAGCCGGGGGCCGGACTGCCGGGGCCGAGCAACAGGCTGACGGAAAAGGTCACGGGACGGAACCGGTCACATCAGTCCGGCCGCCGGCCGCTGCACGCGGCGCCCCGGCGGCACGGTCAGGTCCATCGGGTCGAGCACGCGGTTGAGATCGGCCAACCGCCAGAAGGCGAGCGGATCGCCAAGGGCCCGCTGGGCCAGCAGGTCGGGGCGGTCTCCCGACGCGATCACGACGGTCACGGTGTTCCGGGGCACCGCGTCCGAGGGGAACCGGCGTCCCAGGTAACGAACGGTCCGGCCATCCGCGTCGGTGTAGGCGAGGATCGGAACGGAAGCGTATCGGCTTGCAGAATCGATCATCGCCTTGGAACAGCGGTTGGCGGGGCTGGCGCAGTTTCCCGTATTTGTCGCTGCTGACGTTATCCGCTTCGTCAAGTCAGATCAACGCCTGATGATTTGTGGCGACGCAAGTTTTTCAATTGACTGCGCGTATCGACTCGGTAGCTTATCGAAAAGGACTAAAGAGAACTGTCGGCACACCCAATCAGTTGTACGTCGAGGAATCCTATGACCTGATATCTGGTGTGCCCATCCGACCCAGCGGCGCCGATCGGCAGAACCCGCCTCGCCGCCCCCGTCGCAAATCCCCAATCCAACCGGCTGAGGATCCGTCATGGCTCTCGCGCTTACCTATCCCGGCGTCTATGTCCAATCGATCGTTCAGCCGAGCCCGCCGAACGCGGGCGTACCGACGTCGTTGGCGGCCTTCATCGGCCGCGCGTCGATGGGTCCCGTGAACGAGCCGAAGATACTGAACAGCTGGGGCGATTATCAGCGGTTCTTCGGCGGTCTGGCCTCGGACAGCTCCATCAGCTACCAGGTCAACGCCTTCTTCAACAATGGCGGGGGCCAGGCGATCGGGGTGCGGCTGTTCTACCCGAACCTGCCGACCCAGGCCGCGATCGACGAGGTCACCAAATATCTGACCGGCACGGCCATTGCGGCTGCGACCGCGGCCCTGAACGCAGTGGCGCCCAGTGGCAAGGTCCCTGTCGCGACCGCACAAACCACCGTCCTGAACAGCTTGAACACGACGGCCGCCAGCGCCGTCGGTAACAACGCATGGGGCATCGCGCAGTTGATCGCGCTTGCGAGCGACAAGACGCAGTGGCCACCCGGTACCTCGGATCCCAGTGGCGGTGATTCCATTCCCGGTGGCGGGGACTCCGTTTCCGGAGCCGCCGATTCCATTCCCGGTGGCGGGGACTCCGTTTCCGGAGGCGGCGATTCCATACCGGGCGGCGGTACGTCGAGCACCTTGGTCTATACGGTCAGTGCCGTCGGCGACTACCTGACGTATCTCGCCGAGAGCAAGCTCAATAAGAAATTCACCGCCGCCATCACCATCGATCCCGTCGCCTCCGTCGCCAACGCCCTCGACAGCTTCATGGAGAGCATTTCACTGCAGGCGGAGTTCATGCCGGCTTCCGCGCCGCTCGCGTCGCTGCTGACGTTCGCCGACCAGGCCGCGTCCAGCTATGCGCAGCAGCCGGGTGTCCCTGACGGCATCAGCAAGCTGACGGCGGCCCTGGCGGCCGCGACGACCGTGACTGGTGCCGTCGCCGCCATGAAAGCGGCCTATCCCAACGCGCTCTATACAGCGCTCAACACGATCGTGCCCACATCCGCGCCGAAAGGTGGTGAGGCCGCCTTTGGAAAGGTCACGGCCAGCCTCGCCGCCCTTTCGGCCCTGGCCGCCGCGCTGCCGACCATTTCGCCTGTCGTCACGTCGTACAATGCCGCGCTCGCGGTCTACACCGCGAACCCGGCCGCCAAGGGCCCCGACCTCGCCGCCGCCATCACAGCGACCGACGCAGGTTCCAAGGCCGTCCACGACGCCATCAATAAGGTCGCCGCCGGCGGCATCGCCGCCCTGGTCGCGGGCTACAATGCGGCGATACCGAAAATCGCCCCGCCACTCGGACCGAACACCGCCGCGCTCGTCGCCACGCCAGCGGCGAGCCCAGAAGCCCCGTCCTCGCCACCGACGTTCAACGCCTGCCTGACGGGCGATCCGGCCGCGATCCAGGAGGCACTGTCCACCGCCTGGACGGACGCGACAAAGCTCACCCTCACGGCGGCCAATCCCGGCACCTGGGGCAACGAGATCACCGCGACGGTCGACCTGAACGGGATCAACCCGCAGACCGCCGCGCGGTTCAAGGTCGACCAGTCGGAGCTGTTCAACCTGACCATCACCTACACGGACAGCAACGGCAACAGTTCGATCGAAACCTACAACTGCGTGGTGCTGGACCCGACCAACCCGACGCGGTTCCTGGGCAGCATGCTGGAGCAGCAGTCGCAGTTCGTGCGGTACGCGCCTCCCACCGAACAGCCGCTGACGCCCTTCAACGGCGCCTCCGGAACGGGCCAGGGCGGGCAGGATTCCCAACCGCTCGATCTGACGACCTATCTCGGGGACGAGAACAAGAAGACGGGCATCTACGCGCTTGAGAAGACGCCGATCTTCAACATCCTCTGCATCCCGCCCGACATCCAGGACAGCGATACCGATCCGTTCATCTACCAGACGGCGGCCGCCTATTGCGCCCGTCCGACGGTGAACGCGATGCTGATCATCGACCCGCCCACCGCGTGGACAAGCGACTACAAGGCGGGAAACGTCCAGAACATCTCGCTCAACAATCTCGGGTCCTTCGGGACGGAGGAGGGCGACAGCACGGCGGTCTACTTCCCCCGCATCGTCGCGACCGACCCATTGACCGGCAAGACGCGGGTCATGCCGAACTCCGGCTATATGGCGGGAGTCTGGGCGCAGACCGACACGTCCATCGGCGTCTGGAAGGCGCCGGCCGGGCTGGACGCCGCCATCAACGGCATCGTCGGCCTCGAGGTCACGATGAACGACGCTGAGAACGGGATGCTGAACCCGCTCGGCATCAACTGCCTGCGGACGTTCCCGATCGGCGGTTCGGTGGTGTGGGGTGCGCGCACCCTCCGGGGTGCGGACCAGCTGGCCGACGAGTACAAATACGTCCCCGTCCGGCGCACGCTCCTCTACATCATGGACTGGGCGCTCCAGAACACGAAGTGGGCCGTGTTCCAGCCGAACGACGAGCGCCTCTGGTCCGCCCTGCGCCTGCAGATCGGCGGCTTCATGCTGGGCCTGTGGAAGCAGGGCGCCCTGTTCGGGGCAAGCGCCGACAAGGCCTTCTTCGTGAAATGCGACGCGACGACCACGACGCCGACCGACATCAACTCCGGCCGCGTGAACGTCCAGATCGGCTTCTGCCCGGTCCGCCCGGCGGAGTTCGTCGTCGTCACCGTGCAGCAGATCGCCTTGTCGGCGTCGTGATCCTGGAGGACCTCAAGCCATGCCGCTTTTTCCAAAGAACCCGCAGCGCCTGACGCCGTACGCCAACTTCCGTTTCAAGGTGAAGTGGGACAACACCTATGTGCTCGGGGTCAGCAAGGTCAGCGGGCTGACCCGGTCGACCCAGGTGATCCAGCACCGCGAGGGCGGCGACCCCGCGCCCATCCATCTGGCGCCCGGACAGACGAACTACGGCCCGCTCACGCTCGAGCGCGGCGTCAGCTACGACGTCACGTTCGAGCAGTGGGCCAACAAGGTGTTCGACTGGAAGAACTCCGGCAGCGCCGACGGCCAGAACACGTCCCTGAAGGACTTCCGCAAGGACATCATCATCGAGGTGTACAACGAGGCGGGCATGAAGGTGATCGCCTACAATGTGTACCGGTGCTGGGTGTCCGAGTTCAGCGGCATGTCCGATCTGGACGGGCTGGGGAACGCGCTGGTGGTGGAGTCCATCACGCTCCAGAACGAAGGCTGGGAGCGTGACGACACCGTGACCGACCAGCCCGAACCGTCGTTCACCCTGCCGGCCAGCAACCCGCTCCAGTAAGCGGGGGCGGATCCGGTCATGCGGGAGCCGGACGGGCGATCCCTGTCGAACCAGGAGCTGCTGGCCGTCTGGGAGCTTGGCGAGGACAAGCACGACGCCGACAAGGCGCTGCTCATGCTCGCCATGGCCCATCTGGACATGCCCTGGGAGGATCTCGTGCGGCTGCCGCTCGGCAGCCGCGACGGGCTCCTCATCCAGTTGCGCACACGGCTGCTCGGCGGGCATCTGCCGGTCGGCACGCAGTGCCCCGCCTGCCACGAGCGTCTGGAGTTCGAGACCTCGGCCGACGAGCTGCTGTCGGCCTGCCCGCCGATCCGGGTCACGCCGCCGGGGCCGGACGCGGTGGTGGAGGTCGAGGCCGCCGGCTGCCTGATGCGGGCGCGCCCCGTCGACAGCCGCGACCTCGTCCACCTCCAGCCGGGCATGAGCCGGGCGGACGGGCGACGGACGCTGCTGCGGCGTGTCGTGCTGGAGGCTCGGCGAGGCGCCGATCCCATCGACCCGGGCGACCTGCCGCCGGACGCGGTCTCGGCCCTCGCGGAAAAGCTGGCCGAGGCAGATCCCGCCGCCGACTTCGACTTCGCCCTCGACTGCCCGGCCTGCGGCCACGCCTGGATCGCGACGTTCGACATCACGGCATATCTGTGGCGCGAACTGACGGCCATGGCCCATGTGATGCTCGAGGACGTGCACGCGCTGGCGGCGGCCTACGGCTGGTCGGAGCGGGACATCCTGGCCATGTCCCCGACCCGGCGGAGCTATTATCTCGCGAGGATCGCGCCGTGAGCGACTATCTCGACAAGCGGCTGGACCGTGTGTTCGGCCTGTCGTTCCTCGTGGTCCCGCCGGTGCAGAAACTGGTCGGCAATCCGCTGGGCCAGCCCAGGGCGGCGATGCCCCGACTAGGCGGGTCGGCCCAGCCGCCGGCGGAGCTGCCCAGGCGCATGGTCCTCCCGGCGGAACCGGTCTTCGTGCCCGCCAGGGCGCGCCGGCCGTCGCCTCTCGATGTCCCCGGCGGAGCGGGTCCGCCGGCCGTCACTCCGGCCAAGCCCACCCCGGCCACGACCACCCCGGCCACGCCCGTCCCGGCGCGGCCGGATACCCCACCGGAGCATGGCGAGATCCTGACCCCGTCCGTTCCCCGCTTCCGTCCCGCCCGCCCCGAGCTGCGGCGACCCGCCGGCGCGCAGCCCGCCGTCCCGATGCGGGGTGGCGATGGCGCGGGCGTCGCGGGCCTCCCGTCGCGCCGACGGCGCCCGCCGGCCATCATCATCGACCAGTTGCCTGCCGGTGCCGAGGCCCAGGCGCCGGCCGGACGGGTCGGGGTCGATCCGGCGCCGGCCATCGCGCCGCCCGATCCGGCGGATGTCCAACGCGCCGCCACGGCGCGACCGCCCGGCCTGTCCCTCGCCGGATATCTCGACCGCAAGGGTCGCGGCTGATGGGCGACTACCGCAGCATCGCCGCGGTGACGCGTACACTGGTGCAGCTCGTACAGGACGGGATCAACCGCAGCGAGGGGGATGTCGCCCGCGCGACCGTCACCACCAGCCGGCCCGACCGGACCGAGGCGAACCCGCAGCCGCGGGTGAACATCTTCCTCTTCCATGTCGTGCCGAACCCGTTCCTTCGGAACGACGACCTGCCCCTGCGCACCCAGTCCGGGCTCGTCCGCCGGCCGGCCGTGGCGCTCGACCTGTACTACCTGTTCACCTTTTACGGGGCCGAGGAGATCGAGAAGCTGGAACCGCAGCTGCTGATGGGCGCCACGATGTCGGCGCTCAACGCGCACCCGATCCTGACGCCGGACGACATCCTGCGCGCGGCGGCCCTGTTCGAAACGCCCGTCGACGACCGCTTCCTGATCCAGCAGGTGCAGCTGACCATCCACACCATCTCGGTCGAGGAGCTGTCGCGGCTGTGGGGCACGTTCCCGCAGGTGCCTTACGCCCTGTCCGTCTGCTACCGCGCCTCGGCCGTCATCGTCGAGGCCGACGAGATCCCGGCGCCGGCGCTGCCCCTGCGGGGGACGTCGACCCAGGCGGCGGCCACCCTGCCGCCGGCGATCGCGTCGATCCGGGGCGAGGGCGGGGGCGTCACGGTGTTCGGCGGGGCGCTGGAGATCACCGGCAAGAACTTCGCGGGCGACAAGGTCCTTGTCGTGTTGGGCGGTGCCGTCCTGCAGCCGTCCAGCGTCACGGCGGGCAGCGTGACCGTCACGGCCGGCGGCAAGGACGCCGGCGGCAAGGACGTGGCGGCCGGGCTGCAGTGGCTGTACGTCGCGCGCGACGGCTTCCTGTCGCAGCCCGTGGAGATCGCGCTGGCGCCGGTTCTGGTCGAACTGAAACCGGCCGTGAAGGCCGACGGCTCGGGCGGTTTCGGCGGAAGCATCCGTCTGACGCTGCAGCCTTCGGTGCAGCCCGGCCAGTCCGTGTCGCTGGAACTCTTCCCGCTGCGCGCGTCGGCCCGGGACACGCGACGCTCCTACAGGTTCGACTGGGCCGAATACGAACGGTCCGGCCGCAGCCGGTCGCGCCTGTCCGTGCCCGTGCGGGGCGTGGCCGCCGGCGCCTACATGGCGCGGGTCGTCGTCGATGGCGCCGCGACCGTCCTGACGCAGGGGCCGGACGGTCGCTATGACGGTCCGGTCATCTCCATTGGGGCGCCGTCGGCGAGGTCGTCGTGACTCTGACGCGGGCCGAACGCTGGCACCGGCACAACCGGGCCGTCCTGGTGGCCGAGCTCACGCGGTTGAAGCGATATCTGCGACCCGACGCGGACGCTCCGGAGGTTGATGGTCCCGCAGCGCCCGAAGACGGCTTCGTCCCGGCCATCGACAGGCTGTCCGACGCATTCGATCTCTCCGGCTTCGAGCGCGACGCCGTCCTGCTGTGCGCCGGGGTGGAGGCGGACGCCGGCTTCGCGGAGAGCTGCGCCGCCGCCCAGGGCAATCCGCAATGGACCCGCCCGACCGTGGGGCTGCTGCTGGCCGTGCTTCCGGAGGCAAGCTGGCGGTCCCTGTCACCGTCCGGCGTCCTGCGCGGCGCCGATATCCTTCGCCTCGACAAGGCGACGGAGTTTGTGCGCGCGCCGGTCAGCGTCGACGAGGCGATCCTGCATTTCCTCCTCGATGGCGACTATCTCGACCCGGAGCTGGACGGGATCGCCGAGCCCCTGCGCACGGCGCCGACCAGCGTGGCGGAGCACCACGCCGCCGTGGCGCGGGCGCTGGCCTTCTGGGAACGGGCGAGCGGACCCCTGCCGATCCTGCATCTGGCCGCCCGCGACGCGGGTGACGGTCTGGCCGCGGCGGCCCTGCTGTGCCGGGAGGCGGGGGCGGAACCCTGGCATGTGGATGCGGCGTCCCTGCCGACGCAGCCTGCCGCGCTGCGCAAGGTGGCCCGTCACTGGCGCCGGCTGGCCCGGCTGTTCGACGCGGTCGCCGTGGTCGCGGTTCCCGACGAGACCGGGACCGAGATCGGGGAGACGGCGACGCGGTTCGCCGAAGCGGTGGAGAGCCCGGTGGTCCTCGTCGGGCGGGAACGCCGGGGTGGCCCGCTGCGCGACCTGGTGAGCCTGGAGCTGCCGAACCCCGGCATCGCGAGCCGGCGCCAGCTTTGGTGTGACGCGCTGGGCGCCGCGCTGGGCGGCCCCCCCGATCCCACCGCCGTCGACGCCCTGGCGACCACGTTCGAGCTGGACATCGCGGCGGTCCGCACGGCGGCGGCCGTCGCCGCCGCGCCGAAGGGGGCCGGGTCCGGTGGACAGCGCCGCCGTGTCACCTCGGCTGCGGACGCGTGGCTGCCGACGGTCTGGGGCGCCTGCCGCGAGCGCGCGCGGTTCCGCCTCGACCAGCTGGCGCAGCGGATCGACCCGCAGACGGGTTGGGACGGTCTGGTGGTGCCGCGGGCCGTCGAGGAGGGGCTGCGCGACCTGGTCAACCAGATCCGGCACCGCGGCCAGGTGTACGAGGAATGGAAGCTCGGGAAGGATGGCGCGCGCGGGCTGGGCGTCACGGCCCTGTTCGCCGGGCCGAGCGGAACCGGCAAGACCCTGGCCGCCGAGGTGATCGCCGGGGCCCTCGATCTCGACCTCTACCGGATCGACCTCGCGTCGGTCGTGAGCAAGTACATCGGCGAGACGGAGAAGAACCTTGCCCGCATCTTCGACGCGGCGGACGCGGGCGGCGTCGTCCTGCTGTTCGACGAGGCGGACGCGCTGTTCGGCAAGCGGAGCGAGGTGAAGGACAGCCACGACCGCTACGCCAATATCGAGGTCGGCTACCTGCTGCAACGGATGGAGGCCTATCGCGGCCTCGCCCTGCTGACGACGAACCTCCGCGACAGCATGGACCAGGCTTTCCAGCGGCGTCTCCGGCTCGTGCTGGACTTCCCCTTTCCCGACGCCGCGCTGCGCGCCCGGCTGTGGCGGGTGTCGCTGCCCGACAGCGTTCCGCAGAAGGGCATCGACCCGGCGGCGCTCGCCCGGCTTCCCCTGGCCGGCGGCCAGATCCGCACGGTCGCCCTAAACGCCGCCTTCCTGGCCGCCGCAGACGGGGGCGTGCTGCGGCCTGGCCATCTGCTGACGGCGGTGCGGCGCGAATACGCCAAGCACGGCCGCGCGCTCAGCGACAGCGAGGCGAGGATCTTCGAATGAGACCACAACGCACCGGTCCGCTTGGTGCCGGCGAAAGGAATCGGGTGCGGCCCCGATGACTATGAACCGTGGCAGACCGCTGCCGGAGGACGACCGTGCGTGACCGTTTGGAGCGGTCGAGGCCGCCCGCGCGGCAACCAGCGAGCATGAAGGCCACGCCTTTTTCCACCGTGGAAGAAGGCCCTCACGCGGAAAGTCCGCTGGTCCGTCCTTCTCTGGTGGACGCTGGGCGGCCCGGACCCGGAAGTCTCGACGCGCCGCCGAAATCGGACTCCGTCACGATTCAGCGCTCCAAAGTCGTCACCCAGCTGATCGCCAGTGGTAAGAACGAGCATCGCATCGGCGACGTCCGCGTCCACGGGCGGCCACCGAAGACGTTCGGATCCTGGGGCTCGGGCTTTGGAGAGTCGGAGGGAAACCACGCGACGGCCCATACGCTTCACGAAGCCGCCGTCATGGGCGCCCTTTCTGGACGTACGCTTGACGAGGGATTCCAGCGGCTGGACGGGTTGGTGCACAGCATCCGCGACCTGCCCGGATACCACCTCGTCAAGAACTTGCCCAAACGCCAAGAGCGACTGTGGAAGCAGGCGCGAGCGCAATTGCTTGACGTCCGTGCCCGTTACGCCAAGCGGAAGGCGGAGAATACTTCAAGTTCAGCGCAGGATGCCGCGGATCTTGAAGAGTACGCCTCCGCCTACGTGGCCCTTCGCGAGGCCACGCCGCTGTCCACGATCGACGTCAGGAAGTCGCACATCAAACCGGGTTCCGGGCATGGCGAAAGAGCCAAGCCGCTTCTGGACCACGCGCTTGGCACGCAGAATCTGAAGGGGCCGGAGATCTGGAACAACATCACAGGTCTTCTCGACAGCCAAGCGATCGCCCTGGCCGCATACGACCTGACGAGCGATGAGAAGAACGCACCCATGGTCGCGCGTCGCGTGCCCGGCCTGACCGGGGATGAGACGCCGGAACAAAGATTGAAGATGTTCGCTGACCAGCATGCGGTCTCCGTCATGACTGCCTTTCCGACCTTGAGGGACAGCCTGGCCGAGCATTTCGGCATGGACCCCGGAGCAAACCACGCCGCAGTGGTTCGC
The DNA here is from genome assembly GCA_029267445.1 of Rhodospirillaceae bacterium. Classification (GTDB taxonomy): domain Bacteria; phylum Pseudomonadota; class Alphaproteobacteria; order Azospirillales; family Azospirillaceae; genus JAJUIU01. The sequence continues at coordinate 5,446 of JAJUIU010000044.1, read as the reverse complement.
CGGCTGAGCAACGCCATTGAAGCGCATCTATCCAATGAGGCGAGGGCCGAACGCCAAGCGATGCTCAGCCGATTGGAGACACTGGCCAACAATGAGGCGCAGAAGATCAAACGGAGGCCCGAATATCTGATGCGTCTGAGTGAAATGGCACAGGACAACGACGTAAACAAGAAACGAAAAAGCGATCAAAAGTTGGAGGAAGTGCACATCAAAAAGAAACTCCGGTCAACTGAGGGCCGAAAGAAAAATGGTGGCGAGAATCACATACCGGATATTTCGATCGAAGAAATCAGTGAGATGAGTTTCGACGATAATGAAATGGACAGATGGGTCGCAAACCTCAAAGGCCACATGCGCAGCAAAGCCATGCTGGAAGAGCAGATCGCATCCGAACGTGAACTTTCGCTGGAAACAGGCACGCGGCCCACTGTGCCGGGCGGGAGTGAGACCGGCCCGGAACTCGGCATGATGATGGAGCCTCGAGGCACGAAGCGGTCGCCCGATGCCGACAGGGTGGATGATCCAGAGGAGGAGCTAAGCTTCCTCGAAACCAAGAAGGACAGGGCTTCGAGAAAGAAGCCCCGCGTCAAGAAGAAACTTCAAAGACCGCAGCGCGACATGTCGCCCGACAGCACGCCCGAACGCGACTTGTCGCAGGCGGTCGCCGAAGAGCAGGAGAAACTGGCGCTCGACTGGCAGAACGAAGAGCAGCCACGCTCGTCGATCAGTTCCTCGCCCATGGCGATCTCGGTGAAACTGGACGCGAGCGGCCGAGTGGTCGACGTGGTTACCGCAGGGCGGCCGGAGTCAAAGTTCAGCAACACGCAGGGGGCCCACACCACAGCCTGGTCCGTCCTTGTCGCACAAGCGAGGGCGAAATATCTGAATCGACACATCTCTGAGTTTGACGACGCATTTGAAGACAAAAGTGACAAAGAGAAAAAGGATAATGGAAATCCATCGGCTAAAGACGAAAATGAGCCCATTGTTTCCGAAGAAAAGCCGGTTCTCAAGGCCCGGGTGTCTGACTCATTCCGCGCGGTTTCGAACCTGCAGGAGCTGATCCATCGCGAGTTGACCGATAAGAACAACGAGAAGGGAGCGGCGGTCGATGCGGCGGGTACTGGAGGGCATGGTGAATCTGCAAACTTGGCGAAGCTGAAACTCCTGAACGAAGACAAAGAGGGCTTGAACAAGTTAAAGCCCTTGGAGGTGCAAGATTTGATTAATGCAATGCTTGACGTCCGCGGTTATTTGGAAGACCTGGGCGCAAAAAGCAAAAAGAAGAAGGACAAATCACTTGAAACTCTTAGAAGTGGAATCCATCGTCATTATAAGATCATGAATGAAACCATGCCAGACGTTGTGCGCCACGCAAGGCTTTCCAGATTCGCCAGTGAAGACATCGATGTGAAAACAGCAGATAGGATTCGTAGTAGAATCGAGGAATATTACGATGGCGGGGAGTATGGTAAGAAAGCCAAGGCGAAGAAAACTGTAAAAATCAAGACCAAAAATAAGCCCGACCATTCATCGACTCTCGCATCGGACTGGCATCTTCCAGGCGACCTCGGCGACCCTGCGGAGCTGAAGGCCGCGCTGGAAGCGCGACGTGAAAAAGAGACCAAATCACCCTCGAAATCTCGACGAGATGAGAAACCGGGATTACTCGGGCGGAAATCCTTGTTCGGTGTTGATCCCCGAATCGTGGATGAGAACGAAGATGATCATGGCGATCTGGAGAACCAGCCACAGCTGCTCAAGGATGGAGTGTTGACCCCGCTGGGGCGCGACGCGATGGTTGCCGCTTATCTTGAGGATGTGCAGAAGCCTGGTACTTACATGGCCGAGGCCGAAGGGCACGCGCTCGCGACCATGCTGAATCTGGCCGTTCCGGTCTATACGCAGGCGCCAAGGGGCTGGACGACCCAGGACAACATCGGCGGCGGTGACTGTCTGCTTCATGCGCTCTACCAAGTCCATCGCGCGGTCGGCGGGAATGGACCGGATGGCGTGAACCCGGATCGCTCGCTTGTCGCGGCCTCGCCCGACTGGATCCTCGCGGCCCGGCAGGGTGTCGCGGACCAGCTCCGCGCGCTGCATGAGCGCGAGCGCCAGACGGGGGACAGTTCGATCGACGCCTACGCGGATCGGATTGTCGCCGGGCGCATCCACGGCGATCCTGAGCCCGGATTAGGCCCTGGCGTCAATCGAATTCTCAACCATCCCGTTATCGAGCAGGCGGCCGAGGAAGCATTCTGGGCGAATCTCAAGTCGATGAAGGAAAGAAGGGCAACCAGCAAAAGCCCGGAACCGAAAAAGGAGGTCGTGCGTAGCATCGAGGAGGAAAAGAAGGAAGACACGGATATGAAAGAGGTGGTCCAGATAAACAATGACCCACCGCCTGTCGCCACTTACGGAACGGCCCAGCAGGTGCAGGCCAATGTGGCCCTGGTTCGTCAAGGCCCCCATTATGTCATGGCCTACAGGCAAGCGCCGATGAACGACGATCCGACCACGCTTCCCCAGAGAGGAACCGAAGGGCGATCGAGAGCGCCGATCCTCGAGGATCTGCTCGCACAGGTGCGTCAGCTGGATTCCATGCGCTTCGACGCCCGGGATTCACCAGGAGATCGGGACGACGAAGACAGGCCATGGCTTCGGAAAACGGATAAGCCTGAAAACACCAAGTAAAGGACGCCAACGCCGCCGCTGGAGACGGCCGCATTGTCCCATAGCGGGCGCATGGCGCCGCCGCATGTGCCCGAGGCGTGTGGCGAGCACTGAATCTTCGCGTGGTGGCGGGTCGGCGGTCGGTCGTGCTAACGTTCCTGGTGGAATTCGACCAACCTGAAAACCTCGCGCGGCGTTACGGGAAGAGGCTGGTGCAGGAACGCCTATTGAAGCGCCGACCCACGGAACGGCATTCCTCGAACGAGCTGGACCTGGATGGTTCAGTCGCACGAACGTCCATGTCCCCCACCACCCGCCCGACGGCCGCACAACTGCTGTCGGCCGGCGGCGGCACGCCGTTGCCCGCCCCGGTGCTGCAGCGGATGGAGCGGGCGTTCGGCACGGGGTTCGGCCGCGTGCGCATCCATCGCGGCGACGAGGCCGACGCATTCGACGCGGAGGCGTTCACGGCGGGCGAGAAGGTTTTCCTGCCCCGCGACGCTCCACCGGTCACATCCGCCCGGGGCCAGTCCCTGCTGGCCCATGAGCTGACCCATGTCCTCCAGCAGCGCAGCGGCCGCGTGCGCAACAGGGGGCCCGGGATCAGCGTCGATCCCCATCCCGGTCTGGAGCGGGAGGCCGAAGCGGCCGGCCAGGCCATCGCCCGCGGCGAGGCGCCGGCGGTCGGCAGCCATGCGGGAGCGGCCTCCGCCGGCTCCGCTGCGGCCCCGGCGGCCGGTGTCGTGCAGCGGCGGCGCGGCAAGGCGTCGAAGAGCGCGCGCAAACGGCGGCTGGCGGAATCCTCCCCGGAAGCCGTTGCGAAGCGGCGCGAGCGGGCCGAGCGCCGGGAGGCCGCCGCCAAGGATGCGGACGCGCTGGGCGGTGAGGATTTCAGCCTGGGCGACGCGCTCAAGGTCGCCGAGGAGAGCAAGCTGCCGGAAGGACTTGGCGCCTCGGCCCCGGCGGAGCCGCAGAAGCCCAAGGAGAAGGCGAAACCCGCCGGCCCGTCGAAGCGGCAACAGCGGCGGGAGCGGGCCGCCATGAAGCGCCGCTTGCGGGCGGTCGGAAACCTGCTGGGGTCCGGCCAGGGCAGCGGAAACCCCACCCTGCAGGACAGCAATAACCAGCTGCTCCAGGGGCTGGCCGGTGCCGCCGGCGACGCGAAGCAGGCCGAGGCGCAGGCCATGGCGGTCCCGCCGGCGCCCGAGCCGACGGAGGAGTGGGCGCAGCCGCAGGCGCTGGGCGACCCGACATCGCCGCCGCCCTTGCCCATACCGGAGCTGCCGCAGCCGGAATCCCCGGCGTCGATCCAGCCGGATCCCCCGCCGTCGCCGCTGACGGCCGCGGTGCCGACGAAATCGTACAAGGAGTTCCATAAGGAGGTCAGCGACGCCTTCGGCTCCGCCCCCGACAAGCCGGTGCAGAAGAAGAGCCGCGGGAAAGGGAAGGGACGATGACGACGGCACCGGGAATCCGCGCCCAGGGCGCGCTCGTCCGCCTCGACCCGGACACGGGCTCGCCCACCTTTTCCATCACCTTCCAGTTCAATCCGGCGGCCGTGCGGCGCACGCTGCAGCCGGCCGTCATCGGGGGCCAGACCGGTGGCCATTCGGAGTCCATGCGTTTCACCGGCGCGCCGAACGAAACCTTCGCGCTGGAGATCGAGCTCGACGCCTATAACGACGGTCTGCCGCCCAAGGTGGCCGGCGGCGGCGACGGCCTCTATCCCGTGCTCTACGCGCTGGAGACCCTGATCTATCCGCCCAGCGACGCCGTCCAGAAGCAGCAGCAACGGCTGGACGCCGGAAGCATGGACGTGGCGCCCATCCCCACGCCGCCGGTCCTGTTCGTTTGGGGCGGGAACCGCGTGGTGCCCCTGGCGCTGCAGTCGTTCAGCATCGTCGAGCAGTCCTTCGACCTTGGCCTGAACCCGTTGCGGGCGGTGGTGTCGCTCGGCGCGCGCGTGCTCAGCTACAGCGACATGGTCGCCGGCACTCCGGCCTACAGCCGCTACATGACCTACCAGAAGGGCAAGGAGAGCCTCGCCCTGACGGGCAAGGGCACGCCGCCGCCGGTCTAGGGGAAGCGCAGGGCCAGGGCGCCCGCGAGGGCCACCAGGGCGGCGGCCACGATCACGGTGACGTGGAACAGCACCAGGGCCGGACGCAGGTCCTTCGGCAGCGCGCGGGCGCGGCCGTCGCCCAGCCAGGGCTCCGACACCGTCCGGTCGCCCTCCTTCCGGGGCCCGCCGAGGGCGAGGCCAAGGGCGCCGGCCATGGCCGACATCGGCCAGGCGGCGTTGCCGGCGGGGTGGCCGGGCGCGAACCGGATGGCCGTCCGCAGCGCCGGCCAGCCGCCCGCGCGGGGAACGAACAGCGCCGCAACGGCGATGAGCAGGGCGGCGAGTCGCGACGGCACCCAGCCGAGGACCCGGCCCAGACCGGCCGCCGTCCGGCCGAAATGGGCGTGGCGCGGTGTCGTGTGGCCGATCACACGCTCCATCGCCTCGACCGTCGTCCACAGCAGCAGCCCCGGCAGGCCCAGCAGCGCGTACCAGAGGATCGGGCCGACCACCCGCCGGTCCAGATCGCGCGCCGCAGCCTCCGCCCCGGCCCGGACCACGCCATGCAGGTCCAGGCTCCAGCTCTGCCGGTCGGTCAACGCCGCCACCGTGTCCCGCCCGGCGGCGACACCGCCCGTGTCCAGCGCCACCAGCACGTCGCGCAGTCCGGCCCAGGGCTTGCGGATGGCGACGGCGCGGGCGACGACCAGC
>JAJUIU010000060.1 GCA_029267445.1 Rhodospirillaceae bacterium | reverse complement strand
GCGGCCGATGCGGTGGACGTAATCCTCCGCGTTGAAGGGGACGTCGAAGTTGAAGACGTGGCTGACTCCCTTGATGTCGATGCCGCGCGCGGCGACGTCGGAGCAGACCAGCAGGTCGATGGAGCCCTGCTTGAAGGCCTCCAGCGTCTCCGTCCGCTTGGACTGCACCATGTCGCCGTGCAGGGCGCCCGCGTTGAAGCCGTGCTTGACCAGCGACTGGTGGAGGACGCCGATGTCCTTCTTGCGGTTGCAGAAGATGAAGGCGTTCTTCACATCCTCCGTCCGCAGCAGGTGGCGCAGCGCCTTGCGCTTGTCCTCCTCGTAGGCGACGGCCAGCCCCTGGGTGACCAGGGCCGCTGGGGAGGCGGGCGGGGCGACCGTCACCTCGCGCGGGTTCATCAGGAACTGGTCCGCCAGACGCCGGATCTCCGGCGGCATGGTGGCGGAGAAGAACAGGGTCTGCCGCATCTTCGGCAGCAGGCCGACGATCCGCTCGATGTCCGGGATGAACCCCATGTCGAGCATGCGGTCCGCCTCGTCGATCACCAGGACCTTGATGTCGGACAGGAGGATGTTGCCCCGGTCGAACAGGTCCATCATGCGGCCCGGCGTGGCGATCAGCACGTCCACCCCGCGCTCCAGCTTCTTGATCTGGTCGCCGAAGGACTCGCCGCCGATCAGCAGCGCCATGTTGAGCTTGTTGTACTTGCCGTAGAGCTCGAAATTCTCGGCGACCTGGGCGGCAAGCTCACGCGTCGGCTCCAGGATCAGGGAGCGCGGCATGCGCGCCCGGGCCCGGCCGTTGGCCAGGATCTCGATCATGGGCAAGGTGAAGGACGCCGTCTTGCCGGTGCCGGTCTGCGCGCAGCCGAGCACGTCGCGCCCCTGGAGGACCCAGGGAATCGCCTTCTCCTGGATGGGGGTCGGGGTGGTGTAGCCCACGTCCTCGATGGCGCGCAGGACTTCGGGCCCGAGCCCAAGTTCGGAGAAATGCATAAGGCCTTTCGCAGTCGGTCGTTGAGGACGCGTAGTATTGTCGCGGAGCCGCCACGGCTGAAATGGGGACGCCGCACACCTGATCAACGGCGTTTCGCAAATCAGCCGCAGTGATCGGATGCCCGTCGCGCGCCGGCCGTGCCCACCTTGGCGGGCGGACGGGGTTCCGCTACGTTCGCGCGTTCGATAACAATTCCGGCCCGATATCGCAAGGATTTCAGCCGATGACGACGAATGCGTCCAGCGCAGGCCTGCCGCTCGTGCTGTTGCCGGGGCTGCTCTGCGACGAAGGGCTGTGGGCACACCAGCGCCGCCACCTCGCCGATGTGACGGTCGCGAGCGTGCCGGACCTAACCGGGCACGACGGAGTGGGCGACCTCGCCCGGCATGTGCTGGCGGGGGCACCGCCGCGCTTCGCCCTGGCGGGCCTGAGCATGGGCGGGTACGTGGCGTTCGAGATCATGCGCCAGGCGCCGGAGCGTGTGGCGAAGCTATGCCTGGTTGACACGACGGCGCGGCCCGACACCGACGAGCAGCAGGAACGCCGCCGGGCGCTGGTGAAGCTGGCCCAGACCGGCAAGTTCAAGGGGGTGACGCCGCGCCTGCTGCCCCTGCTGATCCATCCCGACCGGATGGAGGACGACGCGGTGGCGGGCGAGGTCATGCGCATGGCCGAGCGGGTGGGGCGCGACGCCTTCTGCCGGCAGCAGAACGCGATCCTGAACCGGCCCGATTCGCGCCCCGACCTGCCACGCATCCAGTGCCCGACGCTGGTGATCACGGGCCGCGAGGACCAGCTGACCCCGCCGGACCGGGGACAGGAGATGGCGGACGGGATCGCGGACGCGAAGTTCGCCCTGGTGGAGCATTGCGGCCATCTGGCCCCGCTGGAGCAGCCGGCGGCGACCACGGCGCTGATGCGGATGTGGCTGACGCAGTTCTGAGGTATGGTGCGGACGGTTCAAGCGGGAGAGAGACGATGGGTTTCGGCGCGTTCGGCCTGTTCTTCATCATCTGCGTGGCCTGCGGCTTCTGCATCGCCGCGCTGAAGGCGCCGGAGGGCGAGGACGACGGCCACCATGAACATGGGCACGGGCACGGCCACCACTGAGGGGCGGGTGGGAGGCGCCGATGGGGGCTCTGTGATACGTTGTGTTACGTCGTGTTACGTGGTTCGGCGATCCGGGTCGTAACGTCACAGTCGCCGACCGGGGCGAACAGCGGCGGGTTGGCGGACCCGGGCACCTGTTCCAGCGGAATGGAACCGTCGGTGGCTCGGGGGCGGTTGTCCGGGGCGGCGGCGTCCATCAGGCCCAGCCCCAGCCGGTCGGCCATCCACAGCACCGTCCTCCGGTCACGCTGTCCGACAAGGTCGTACAGGGCCGCGACCACGTGGCCGCGCAGCCGCTGGAACTCGACCTCCGCCTTATCGGTCACGATCATCCGCTCGACCTCGATCCGGGCGGCGAAGGCCGGGGCCGACCGACGCGCCCGCCAGAGCGTCATCCGTGAGATGCCCAGCTCCTTCGCCGTCTCGTCCAGCGACAGACCGGCGCCGAGCATCAGGGCGGCGCGGTACCAGCCCTGCTTCGTCAGGGCGCGGGAGCCGGGCACGAGGTCCGGCGCGTCGGCCAGCGGATGGTCGTCGGGCAGGGTGTCCGGGAAGGCGGGGGGCGCGGCGTCGGTGGTGGCGGGAAGATCGGACATGGCGGGGCCCGCTGGTGGCGCTGTCCGGACGCTATCAGGAATAGGAATGATGTCAATGCAAATATAGGACGATGGGCCTATATGTCGGTGCCCAGCCCCTTGATGAGGGAGAGCACGGGCTTGAACTCCGGCCGGTCGAAGCGGCCCAGCCATTCGAACAGGACCATCTCCGTGGTCAGGATGGACACACCGTCGGCCGAAAGGCGGGCCAGTGCGGCCGCGTGATCGGACGGTCGGCGGCTGCCCGTGGCGTCGGCCACGCAGGCGACGTCCAGCCCGGCGGCCTTCAGCCCCAGCGCCGTCTGCAGCACGCAGACATGAGTCTCCGTCCCCGCCAGCAACACTGGGCCGCCGCCCCGGGCCCAGTCGAGGAAGGCCGGCGCGTGGCAGGCGTCGAAGGTGGTTTTGCCGAACACGGTGGGGATGTGGGCGGCGAGGTCCGGTACGGTGGGGCCGATGCCGTCGGGGTTCTGCTCCGTCACGGCGGCGGGCACGCCCAGGATGGCGGCGGCCTTGGCCAGCGCCACGCAGCGGGCGAGCACGGCCTCCCGCCCATGGACGGCGGCCAGTAGCCGGCCCTGCAGGTCGATCACACAGAGGCGCGAGGCGGGGGTGAGGAGCATGGGGGGATGCTTCCTTTACGGTTTTCATTGACTAACATAACACCGCCGGGGCGCCTTCGAAGCGCGGCGTGGCCGCTGACGGTCGCGGGTCGGCCCTGGTCCTGGAGGCACAGCATGACAGACCGGCGCGTTGTACGCCTTTTCCGGATCGGACGGTCCCAGGTGCTTCCAATTCCCAGCGCGTTCGAGATGCCGGGTGACATGGCCCACATGCGGCGGGAGGGTGACCGCCTCGTGCTGGAACCGATCCGGCGCAAGGACCTGCTCGCGGTGCTGGCGACGTTGGAGCCGTTGAACGAGCCCTTTCCAGCAATCGATGATCCGCCGCCGACACCGTTCAGCCTTTAGCCGGCACCGACATTGGGGCTTGGACGGTAGAGCCGGGCCTTGCGGCTGGCTGCGCTGACGCCGCCATTATCCGGCACGTAATCGACGGTCCCCGTCGCGGGCCGCTAGCCTCGCCCCATCGGTCGAACGGATGGGGACGGCTCCATGGACGGGCTGGTGAGGGCGGGGTGGCTGGCGCTGGCGGCGGTGCATGTCATGCCGGCGGCGGTGCTGGCGCTGCCGGGGCTGACGCGGAGCCTCTATGGCGTGGAGCCCGACGGCACAGTGGGCATCCTGATCGTGCACCGGGGCGCGTTGTTCCTGGCGGTGATGGCGGTGGCCCTGTACGCGGCGTTCGACGGGAGCGGGCGGCGGGCGGCGTCGCTGGTGGTCGGGATCAGCGTGGTGGGGTTCCTGATCGTCTATGCCGCCATGGGAGCACCGGCCGGGCCGCTGCGCACCGTGGCGCTGGTGGACGCGGCGGCGCTGGTCCCGCTGGCGCTGGTCGCGTGGCGCGCGTGGCGGGGCCGAGGTCCGACCGGCCGTGCCTAGCGGGCGAAGAAATCGGCGATGTCGACGGACAGGCCCGGTGGATCGAGGTCGAGACGGCCGCCGCTGAGGATGTTGGTCGCGATCGGGCCGTCGGGGCCGGCCCGGCGGTGATGGATGACCATCCGCCTGTCCGTGCGCACGATCAGGTAGTGGCGGACGCTGGGCAGGGTGAAGTAGCCGCTGAGCTTCAGGCCGGTGTCGATGTGCTTGGTGCTCGGGGACAGCACCTCGACGACGATGACGGGGTTGGTGGCATCCGTGTCATCGTCGGGGATCGGCGGCCCGCACTGGACGACCGTGTCGGGTTCGAATTCCGTATCGTCGGAGATCGGGACTGCGATGCCGTCGGCGATGGCCTCGCACTCCAGGCCCGCCACCGTGATCGCGGCGTCGAGCGCCCGCCAGACCCGCGCCTTCGTCCGGGCGTGGCCCAGCCGCTCCGGCGCCATGGCGATGGGCTCTCCGGAGACGAGCTCGTAGCGCGGACGGTCGGGCTGGGTCTCCAGCCAGCGCCGGTACTCGGCACGGGTCATCGGGCGCGGGATCGGATCGGGCTTCATCGCGTTGGCCTCCAGGGCGGAGGATAACACATCGCGCCCGCGTCGCGGACAAGGTCGTTGGGCCGAGGCGGCGCCGCGACCGACGGCGATCAGACGTCCAGGTCCTGGGCGAACCTGGCGTTCTCGGTGATGTATTTGAAGCGCAGCTCCGCCTTGCGGCCCATCAGGCTTTCCACCAGGTCCTGGGTGGCGGCGTGGTCGTCCTTCTGGTCCGGATCGCGCAGGTCCGGCACCACCACGCGCAGAAGCGTGCGCTTCTTCGGGTCCATGGTGGTTTCCTTGAGCTGGGACGGCGGCATCTCGCCCAGGCCCTTGAAGCGGCTGATCTCCACCTTGCCCTTGGCCGCCTTGAAGACGGTGGCCATCAGCTCGTCCTTGTGGGCGTCGTCTCGGGCATAGCGGACGGTGCCGCCGGTCGCCAGCCGGTAGAGCGGCGGCAGGGCCAGGTAGAGGTGCCCGGACTGGATCAGGCCCGGCATCTCCCGGAAGAAGAAGGTCATCAGCAGGCTGGCGATGTGGGCACCGTCCACGTCGGCGTCGGTCATGATGATGACCCGCTCGTAGCGCAGCTTGTCCACCGCGAAGTCCCGGCCGGTGCCGCAGCCCAGCGCCAGGGCGAGGTCCGCCAGCTCCTGGTTGCCGCGCAGCTTGTCCACGCTGGCCGAGGCGACGTTCAGGATCTTGCCGCGCAGGGGCAGGATGGCCTGGGTCTCCCGGTTGCGGGCCTGCTTGGCGGAGCCGCCGGCGCTGTCGCCCTCGACGATGAAGATCTCCGTGTCCTCGGCCGTCTGGCGGGCGCAGTCGGCGAGCTTGCCGGGCAGGCGCAGCTTGCGGGTGGCGGTCTTGCGCGCCGTCTCCTTCTGCGCCTTGCGCCGGGCCCGCTCCTCCGCCTTCTCGATCAGCCGCTCCAGCAGGGCCTTGGCCGCGTCCGGCGAGGCGGAGAGCCAATGGTCGAAGCGGTCCTTGACGGCGGCGTCGGTCAGGCGCTGCGCCTCTGGGCTGACCAGCCGCTCCTTCGTCTGGCCCTGGAACTGCGGATCGCGCACGAAGACGGAGAGCAGGACCATGGCCCCGTCCATCACGTCGTCGGGCGTAATGGCCCCGGCGCGCTTGTTGTTCACCATGTCCGCGTAGCCCTTGAGGGCGCGGGTCAGGGCCGAGCGCAGGCCGAGTTCGTGCGTGCCGCCCTGGGGGGTCGGGATGGTGTTGCAGTAGGTGTGGATCAGCGCCTCGTCATCCTCCGGCCAGGCGATGGCCCATTCGACACGGCCGGCGTCGTTGGGGAAGGGCGCCTCCCCGGAGAAGGGCTGGGGCGTGACCGTGGCCCGGTCCTTCAAGGCGCCGGTCAGATAGTCCAGCAGGCCGTTGGGGAAATGCAGGATCTCGGAGGCCGGGATCGGGCTGTCGGACGCCAGCAGGCTGGCATCGCAGCTCCAGCGGATCTCGACACCCCGGAACAGGTAGGCCTTGGACCGGCAGAGGCGATACAGCCGCTCCGGCTTGAAGCGGGCGTCCTCCCCGAAGATCAGCGGGTCGGGGTGGAAGGACACCACCGTGCCGCGCCGGTTGTGCACCGGGCCGACCGGCTTCAGCGGGCCAAGCGGGGTGCCCCGGCTGAAATCCTGGGCGTAGAGCATGCGGTCGCGGGCGACCTCCACATGCAGCCGGTCGCTGAGCGCGTTGACCACGGCGGAGCCGACACCGTGCAGGCCGCCGGACGTGGCGTAGACCTTGCCGGAGAACTTGCCGCCGGAATGGAGCGTGGTGAGGATCACCTCCAGCGCCGACTTGCCCGGATACTTCGGATGCTCGTCGATGGGGATGCCGCGCCCGTTGTCGCGCACCGTGACGGTGCCGTCGGCGGCCAGTTCCAGGTCGATGCGGGTGGCGTGGCCGGCCACCGCCTCATCCATCGCGTTGTCCAGCACCTCGGCGACGAGATGATGCAGGGCGCGCTCGTCCGTGCCGCCGATATACATGCCGGGTCGGCGGCGGACGGGTTCCAGCCCCTCCAGGACCTCGATGTCCTCGGCGGAATAGCTGTCCTGCTTGCGGGCGGTGTTCAGGAAGAGATCGCTCATGCCCCATTATAGGAACCGAGCGGCGCCGCGTTCAAGACATGCTGTGGTGCGGGCCGCCGTTGCCCACAACATTTTGTAGCCGACCGGAAGGAGTATGCGATGGCCGCCGACGATGCGATGCCGGATTTCGACCATGACGCCCCGGCGCTGCGCACCTATGCCATGCCCCGCGACCTCAACGGCAACGGCGACGTGTTCGGCGGCTGGGTGATGTCCATGATGGACCTGGCCGGGGCGGCGCCGGCGGCCCGGGCGGCCAGGGGGCGCATCGCCACGGTGGGCGTGGAGGCCATGAAGTTCCTGCGCCCGGTCAGCCTGGGCGACGAGGTGAACTTCTACGCCAAGGTGGACCGGATCGGGACGACCAGCATCCGGGTCCGGATCGATGTCTGGGTCCGCAGCCTGAAGCACCCGCCCTACAAGGTGACGGAAGGCGTGTTCACCTATGTCGCCATCGGCGAGGACGGGCGTCCGCGCCCGGTCCAGCGGGATTGAGTCCCGCCGGAGCCGGGCGCGCCGCCGATGCCGGCGTCAGCCGCCGGGCTTGGGCGGCGGCTGCTCCTGGGTGGCGGAACCCTCACGGGCCGGCGGAGCCTCGCCCGGAGTCGTCACCGGCGCCGTGACCGTGGTGGTGGTATCGCCGGAGCCGCCCGTCGCGGCCGTGCCGGTGGTGCCGGTCGTGCCGCCGCCCGGCGGGGTCTGACCGGATTCGGCGGGGGCCGGAGCCGTGGCCGGCGCCTCGGCCGTGCCGGAACCGCTGTCCCCGCACGCGGCGAGGCCAAGGGCCAGAATGGGTGTCAGCAGCCAGAGCTTGGCGCGCATCATCGTCTCTCCGCTCGGTTTCGACAGGGCGCCGCGGTCCAGCCGCGACGCCGCTGGACGGACAACCACCGGGAGACCGATCCGGTCCGGCCGTTCCGGGATCATTCGGTGACAATGAGGGGAGGGACGGGGGACGGACCGCCTCTACGGCCAGCGTCAGCCGGCGGTCAGGCGCCGCACGGCGAGATCGAGGGCGGCCTTCAGCTGTGCCGCCGAATAGGGCTTCTGCACGAAGCCCAGCGGATAGGTGCCCGCGACCCGGGCCATAGTCTGCTCGTCGGTATAGGCGGACAGGAAGACGGAGCGGATGTTGAACTCGCTCTTCAGACGCCGCGCCGTGTCGATGCCGTCCACCGGGCCCCGCAGCCGGATGTCCATCAGGGCGAGCTGCGGCCGCGTATCCGCCGCGATGCGGATGGCTTCCGGTTCGGACGCCGCGAGCCCGACCACTTCGTAACCGAGATCCTGGACCGCGATCCGGACCCCCAGTGCGACCAGGGCGTCATCTTCGACGATCATCACGCGCAAAGGCTGGCTCATCGGCGGGTAGGGTCGGGAATGTTAGTCATCGAACCATCGCAACAGGAGGGATAGCAGAGTCATGCGGCGGGTGTCCCGCGCCGGATCGGGAATACCGACCACCTATACGAGGTGGTTAACCCGGCATGGACGCCCGTGGCAACCAGACAGGGTGCATAGGCCATAGGTTGAACCCGTTACGCGTGGGATTTCGCGTCCTGAAACACACTGAAAAAATGTGGAATCGGACTATTGACAATCAGGAAAGTGGGAAATAGCTTTCGAGCCACGGCGCCGATTTGAGCCTCAGCTTGCGGGCGCCTTACAAATGCAGCTAAAGCGGGGGGCGAGGATTGGAACCTCCAGGGTTCGAACACCATCCGCCCCAGCTGTCGCTGCGGCGGATTTTTCGTTTCGAACCAAGGAGAGACAGCATGTTGTTCCGCCGTGCCCTGATCATCGCAGCCGCCGCCGTCGCGGCGGTCGCCGGGCTTGGGCCCACACCGGCCTTCGCCCAGAAGAAGCCGGACACGGTCACCCTCGACTTCGCCTACTACAATCCCGTCAGCCTGCTTCTGAAGGAGAAGGGGTGGGTGGAGGAGGAGTTCGCCAAGGACGGCATCAAGGTCCGCTGGGTGCAGAGCCTTGGCTCCAACAAGGCGATCGAGTTCCTCAATGCCCGCGGTGTGGATTTCGGCTCCACCGCCGGGGCGGCCGCATTGCTGGCCCGAATCAACGGCGCGCCGATCAAGGCCGTGCATGTCTATTCCAAGCCGGAATGGACCGCCCTGGTGACGGCGAAGGACAGCCCGATCAAGTCCGTGGCGGACCTCAAGGGGAAGCGGGTGGCCGTCACGCGCGGCACCGATCCCTACATCTTCCTGCTGCGGGCGCTGGCCGATCACGGCCTGACCGAGAAGGACATCAAGCCGGTGCTGCTGCAGCACCAGGACGGCCGCACGGCGCTTCAGCAGGGGGCCGTGGACGCCTGGGCGGGGCTGGACCCGATGATGGCGCAGACGGAGCTGGAGCACGGCTCCCGCCTGTTCCACCGGGCGCCGGACCTGAACAGCTGGGGCGTGCTGAACGTGCGGGAGGATTTCGCCCAGGCCCATCCGGCGATCGTGGACAAGGTCCTGCGCCTCTATGAGCGGGGCCGGGCCCACGCGCGCCAGAATCCGGAGGAGCTGCGCGCCATCCTGGCCAAGGCGGCGTCGCTGACGCCGGAGGTGGCGGCCAAGCAGCTGGAGCGGACGGACCTGACCCATGGCGCCATAGGCCCCGCCCAGCACGACACCATCCTGAAGGCGGGCCTCGCCCTGCAGCAGGCGGGCGTGATCGAGCCGGGCGTCGATGTGAGGGCGCAGACCGACGCCCTGATCGAGCCGTCCTTCGGGGCCCAGCTTGCCCAGCGATGAGGATGCCGTCATGACGACCTGGGACCGTGCCGCGCAGACGGGCGGCAAGTCCACCCAGGCCACCCCGGCCGCCGTCCACCCGCCGCCACGCGGCGGGCGGGTCGGGCGGTCGCTGGCCGGGCTGGGCATGGGCCTGCTGCTGCCCGCGCTGCTGCTGGCGGGGTGGGAGGCGGGGGCGGCACTGTCCGTCATCGACACGCGGCTGCTGCCGCCGCCGTCGCGCGTGCTGGGCACCATCGCGGAGCTGGCCGCGAGCGGGGACCTGACGTTGCACGCCGCCGCCACGCTGTGGCGCGTCGCCGTTGGTTTCGGACTGGGCGTGCTGGCGGCGACGCTGCTGGGTGCCCTCACCGGCTATTCGGAGGGGGCGAAGCGGCTGCTGGATCCGACACTGCAGGCCCTGCGGAACATCCCGTCCATCGCCTGGGTGCCGCTGTTCATCCTGTGGTTCGGGATCTTCGAGACCTCCAAAGTCATGCTGATCGCCGTGGGCGTTTTCTTCCCCGTCTATCTGAACCTCGCCAGCGCCATCCGCGACGTGGACCGCAAGCTGGTGGAGGTGGGGCGGGTCTATAATCTGAGCCACTTCCAGATGGTCCGGCGCATCCTGCTGCCCGCGGCACTGCCGGCCTATGTGGTGGGGCTGCGCGGCGGTCTCGGCCTCGGCTGGATGTTCGTGGTGGCGGCGGAGATCATGGGGGCGAGCGAAGGGCTGGGATACCTGCTGGTGGACGGCCAGATGACCGGCCGCACCCATGTGATCCTGGCCGCCATCGTCCTGTTCGCCCTGTTCGGCAAGGCGACGGACCTGATCCTGGCGGGGGTGGGCCAACGGCTCGTTTCCTGGCAGGACGGCTTCAAGAGCGCGAGGTAGGCCATGCTGCGGCTGAAGAACGTGTCCCGGCGGTTCGCCAACGGGTATCTCGCCCTGGACGGGATCGATCTGGCGGTCGACCGGGGGGAGATCGTGGGCATCGTCGGCGGCAGCGGATGCGGCAAGAGCACGCTGCTGCGCCTTGTGGCCGGGCTGGACCACCCGACGGGTGGGGCGGTGGAGCTGGACGGGGCGCCGGTGGAGGGGCCGCGCCTGGATATCGGTGTCGTTTTCCAGGAGCCCCGGCTGATGCCCTGGCTGACCATCCGCGACAATGTCGCCTTCGGGCTTTCGCATCTGGGCCGGGCGGAGCGCGACGCGCTGGTGGAGGGCGCGCTGGCCCGTGTCGGCCTCGCCGGCTTCGCCAAGGCGCTGCCGCGCCAGCTTTCGGGCGGCATGGCGCAGCGCGCGGCCCTGGCCCGGGCACTGGTGGCGAAGCCGGGCGTGCTGCTGCTGGACGAGCCGTTCAGCGCGCTGGACGCCCTGATCCGCATGGATTTGCAGGAGCATCTGCTGCATGTCTGGGCGTCGGAGCCGGCGGGCGAGCGGCCGACCCTGATCCTGGTCACCCACGACATCGAGGAGGCGCTTGTGCTGTCCGACCGGGTGGTGGTGATGCGGGGCAATCCGGGCCGCGTGCACGGCCAGTACCGGGTGGACCTGCCGCGGGCGAACCGGCGGTCGCATTCCGACTTCCCGGCCGTGCGGGAGCGGCTGCTGGAGGAACTGCGCGCCGCCAGCCGCCCGCGCGAGCCGGGCGAGACGAGCCGTGGCGGGGTGACGACGGCGCGCCCGCTGGCGCCCGCATTCTGACGTGTTTCCAATCGGTTGGGAGTGGATGTGACGATGAATTCCGAAGAGCTGAAGGCGCTGCAGGCGCCGCTGAAGCAGCGCTACAAGGACGATCCGGACGCCGCCGTCATCACGCTGAAGGCGGCGGGCGAGCTGGACCCGGACAAGGTCGTCTGCAAGGTGGACACCGGCCGCGCCCTGGTGGAGGCTGGGCTGCACCCGGCCACGGGCGGCACCGGCGCCTTCGCCTGTTCCGGCGACATGCTGCTGGAGGCGCTGGTCGCCTGCGCCGGGGTGACGCTGCGGGCGGTGTCCACCGCGCTCGGCCTGAACGTCACCGGCGGGCGCGTGCTGGCGGAGGGTGACCTGGATTTCCGGGGCACGCTGGGTGTGGCGAAGGACGCACCCGTGGGCTTCCGCGACGTGCGGCTGACCTTCGAGGTTGAGGGCGACATGAGCGAGGAGCAGCGGGCGACGCTGCTGAAGCTGACGGAGCGTTACTGCGTCATCTACCAGACCCTGAAGAACCCGCCGGCCCTTGTTTCGGAGCTGAAGCTGGCCTGAGGCTGCCGATATAGGCGACGAGGTCCGCGATCTGCTGGCGGGTCAGGCTGAGCGGCGGCATGGCCCCGTGCGGGGCGGCCAGGAAGAGGCGCAGGCTTTCATCGTCGCGCGCGGCGGCGATGGCGGGCAGGGTGGGGGCCATGTCGGTCCCCCCGCCGCGGGCACCCACCGCATGGCAGGAGGAGCAGAGGCTGTCCGCCAGCTGCTGGCCCGAGGCGACCTCCGCCGGGCGGTCGGCCGCACCGGCCCCGGCGGCGGACAGGCCCAGCGAGGCCGCGATGGCCACGACCCACAGCTTCGCACGCATGACGATCCCTCCCGTTCCGCCGAAGCCCACACGGCCATAACCGGCGGGGCGCGGCATTGGTCTGGATCAATTGTGTTTTGGGAAGGGCTAGAGCGCCAGCAGCAGCGCGCCGTAGCCGGCCGTGCCCAACGCGAAGGGCAGGAAGCGGCTGTCCCGCTCCTCCGGCAGCTCCTCCTTCAGCACGTTCAGCACCACGCCCCCGGCCAGCAGGGCGAACAGCACGTCGACCCAGACCTCGGGCAGGGCCACCACCGTGCCCATCGCCCAGCCGGCCAGCACGGCACCGGCCAGGACCCAGCGGGCCACCCGGTCGTAGTCCCGCCGATGGTCCAGCCGCAAGCCGTAGTCGCTGGTGAGGAAATGCAGGCCGAGGGCCACGAAGTAGAGGGCGAGGCCCCAGGCGTCGCGCTCCACCCGGTGCAGCAGCAGGTAGCCGATGATCAGGTTGTAGAGCGCGAAGCTGCCGATATGCAGCCAGAAGCGGCCCGCGGGATGGGGGGACCCCTCGTGCTGCGGGGCGGTCGCCGCCCCGCGCCCGCCTTCACCCCGTCGGACCGCGCGCTCCAGCCCGTAGAAGCCGGCGAGGCCGACGAGGGACAGCGCCCAGATGTGGTGCTCCACGGCGGCGGCCATCCCGTCCAACTTGGCCCCGACATCCTCCTGCGCCCGGGCGAGTTCCGGCATCAGATGCAGGAAGACATAGGCGACGGCCGCCCCGCCCGCTGCCGACAGCCAACGGGACCGGGGCTCCCCGGACAGGAAGCGGAGCCGGCCGATGAAGAGGTGGATCAGCGCGAAACCAAGCGCGGGCAGGACCGTGACGTACCAGGGCATCGCCCGGTGCCAACAGGAGGCGCCGGGGGCGGTTCCCGTTTGAGGCTGGTCAGGTGGCGGCGAGGACCAGATCGAAGGTGCCGGCCAGGGCGCCGGGCTCGACCTCCGGGGCCGGGGCGAAGGCGACGGTGAGGGCGTCGCGCTCCGCCGGGGACAGGCGGGAATAGAGGAAGTCCCGCGCGTTTCCGGCCTCCCCCGCCACGTACATCTGCGTGGTGATGGGGGCGGCGGAGGGGCCGGACACGGCGAAATGGATGTGAGGCGTGCGGCCCGAATAGGCGACCGGGCGGATGGTGCGGAAGCGATAGCGCCCCTCCGCATCCGTCAGCACCCGGCCATAGCCCTGGAAGCGGGGATCGCGGCCCGCCTGCCGGTCGCGCGGGTGGTGGTAGACGCCGTTGGCGTCGCACTGCCAGATCTCCACCAGCGCACCCGGCACTGGGTTGCCGGCGAGGTCCAGCACCCGCCCGGAGACATGGGCGACCCGCCCCAGCGCGTCGGCCGCACTCCCGGACACCCGGACCAGGTCCCAGTCATGCTCGGCCGGGAGGGATGGCGGATAGAAGGGCCCGGCCGTCTGGCGCGGTGTCGCCACGAGGGCGGCCCGCGCAGGAAAAGCCGCCATGGCGGCGAGGGCTGCGGCCCCCGTCAGCAGGCGGCGCCGGGGGAGATGGAGCGGGGATGCGGGGCGGGGCATGGGCGGCCTCGGGCGGCGCGGCGGAACGATCCCATGAAGGTAGTGCCGCGGGCGCCGCTGGGAAACGGGCCCCGGATCGGGGCCTGGAGCACACATCGACCATCTTTGTCGATGTTTGAGGCATCAGCAGGCATGTGTTACGCTTCGGATCAGATGTTCTGAGCGTCCGCCATGATCACATCGGGACAGATGCGCGCCGCCCGCGCGCTGCTTGGGATCGACCAGAAGACCCTGGCCGACCTGTCCGGCCTGTCGCTGCCCACGATCCAGCGCATGGAGGCGAGCGACGGCACGGTGCGCGGCATGGTCGACAGCCTGACCAAGGTGGTCCAGGCGTTCGACCGGGCCGGCATCGAGCTGATCGGGGAGGGTGCCGCCAGCCAAACGGGCGGGCGCGGCGTCCGCCTGAAACCCATCCCAAGAGCTTGAGAGAAACCAGTTTCCGCGACGGCGACCGCCGACGAACAGCCGACGATCCCGCCGCAGCCTGACGCAGGTGCGGCCAAACGATGAGACAGGACCGATCCGGACAGGGCGAGGCGCCGAGCTTCGCCGAGCTTTACACCCCGAAGCTGGTGACGGTCCTGCGGGAGGGGTACGGGGCGGCCCAGCTCAGGGCCGACGCGGTGGCCGGGCTGACCGTGGCCATCGTGGCATTGCCGCTGTCCATGGCGATCGCCATCGCGTCGGGCGCCACCCCGGCGCAGGGGCTGATCACGGCCATCGTCGGCGGGTTCCTCGTCTCCGCCCTCGGCGGGTCGCGGTTCCAGATCGGCGGCCCGGCCGGGGCCTTCATCGTGCTGGTGTCCGCCACAGTGGCGGCGCACGGCATGGACGGGCTGATCCTGGCGACGTTCCTGTCGGGGCTGATGCTGGCGGCGGTGGGTTTCCTGCGGCTGGGCACCTTCATCAAGTTCATCCCGTTCCCGGTGACCGTGGGCTTCACGGCAGGCATCGCCGTGATCATCCTGGCGAGCCAGATCGGCGAGTTCCTGGGCCTGACCCTGGCGGCCGAGCCGGCGGCCCTGCTGGAGAAGATCCCCGCCCTCTGGGCCGCGCGCGCCACCGCAACGCCGGAGGCGGTCGGCATCGCGCTGGCGACCGTCGGCGTGATCCTGGCGCTGCGGCGCTGGCGGCCGCACTGGCCGGGCCTGCTGATCGCGGTGACGGGGGCGGCGGTGGCCGCCGCCATGCTGGACCTGCCGGTGCAGACCATCGGCACGCGCTTCGGCGGCATCCCGTCGGGTCTGCCCGTGCCGGGCCTGCCCGAGGTCTCGCTGGACAAGGTGCTGGCCGTGCTGCCGTCGGCGGTGTCGTTCACGCTGCTGGGCGCCATCGAATCCCTGCTGTCGGCCGTGGTCGCCGATGGCATGACCGGGCGGCGGCACCGGTCCAACTGCGAGCTGGTGGCGCAGGGGGTGGCGAATGTCGGCTCCGCCCTGTTCGGGGGATTCTGCGTCACCGGGACCATCGCGCGGACGGCCACCAACGTGCGGTCCGGCGCCCATGGCCCCGTGTCCGGCATGCTGCACGCCCTGTTCCTGTTGGTCTTCATGCTGGCGGCGGCACCGCTGGCGGCCTTCATCCCGCTGGCCGCATTGGCCGGCGTGCTGGCCGTCGTGGCCTGGAACATGGTCGAGCGGCACGCCATCGCCATCCTGCTGCGGTCGGGATGGGGCGAGGCGACCGTGCTGGCCGCCACCTTCCTGCTGACGATCTTCCGCGACCTGACGGAGGCCATCGTCGTCGGCTTCGCGCTGGGGTCGGTGCTGTTCATCCACCGGATGAGCCGGGCCACGGAGATCGCCAGCGAGGCGCCGCTGGTGGCCCAGGACGAGGCCGACATGGCGCGGCCCCGCCCGGCCTATGGTGCGGACGCGGCGGCCGATCGGGACGTGGTGGTGTACCGGATCACCGGCGCCCTGTTCTTCGGCGCCACGGCGTCCATCGGGTCGGTGCTGGACCGCATCCAGGACGGGCACCGGGCGCTGATCCTGGACTTTTCCGCCGTGCCGTTCCTGGATTCCACCGGGGCGCACATGATCGAGGCGCTGGCCCACAAGGCGCGCAAGCGGGGCACGACGCTGTGGCTGACGGGGGCGCGGCGCGACATCCGCCGCGCGCTGCTCACCCACGGCCTGACCCGCCCGCTGGCCCGCTACGCCGCCACCGTGGACGACGCGGTGGCCGCGTGCAGGGGGGAGGAGGTGGCGTGAAGGGGGTGCTGGCGGATGGGGTGGGATTCGAACCCACGGTGGGCTTGCACCCACGGCGGTTTTCAAGACCGCTGCCTTAAACCACTCGGCCACCCATCCGGACCAGTGCGCGGCGCGCCGGCCGGCGGCTTACAGGTAGCCGCTCCGCCCGGACGCGGCAAGACCGGGGCGCGCCGGGGCGTGCCGGTCAGAGCAGCAGGTGCTCCTCCGCCTGGGCGCGCATGCAGTGGTTGGAGCCCATGGCGCTGGCGTAGCCGCCGGCGTTCAGCAGCACCAGCCGGTCGCCCTCCGCGAAGGGGGGCAGGGGGACGTTCTCCGCCCAGATGTCCAGGGCCTCGTTGATGTTGCCGGCGATGGTGACGGGCTTGAGCGCCGCAGGGTCCCAGGCCGTGGCGGCGTCTGACGGCAGGGTCGCGGGCACCGGCTCGCAGGGGAGGCGGTAGAACACCGGCTCCATGGCGAGGTTGAAGCCGCCATCGACTCCGACGAAGTCGGTCTGGCGCTTGCGCTCCACCGTGTTGACCTGGAGGACGAGCACGCCCGCGTCCTTCACGATGTGGTCGCCGGGCTCCACCCAGATCTCCACGCCCCGGTCCTTGAAGGTGTCGCGGATGATGCCGGCCCAGGCGGCGAGGTCCAGCGGCCGGTCGGTCGCCACGTGGGGCACGCCCAGCCCGCCACCGATGTTGACGATGCGGGCCTTGGGCAGCCGGTCGAGGAACCAGGCGCATTCCCGCACCACGGCGGCCCAGGCGTCCAGCTGGCCGTTCAGGTAGCCGCAGCCGACATGGAAGTGGATGCCCTCCACCGACAGGCCGGACGCGGCGGCGGTGTCCAGCGCCTCCTGGAAATGCTCCTTGTAGATGCCGAACTTGCTGGTGCGCTCGCCAGAGTACCGCAAAAGCTGGTTCTCCCCGTAGCCCACACCCATGGCCGGGTTGACGCGCAGGCCGATGGCCCGGCCGGGGCTGACGGCGCCGAGGCGGCGGATGGTGGACAGGCTGTCGGCGTTGACCCAGGCGGTGGGGTTGCGGGCCAGCACCTCCAGATCGGCGGGGGAGACCGATGTCGCCGTGTACGACACCTCGTCCGGGCGGAAGCCGCAGCGCACGGCGTGGCGCAGCTCGCCCGGCGAGCAGGCGTCGATGCCGCAGAGCCCGGACGTCTTCATCAGGGTCAGCAGCGGGCCGTAGCGGTTCGCCTTCATGGCGTAGCGGATGCCGTGGGGAAGGCCGGTGGATTCCAGCGCCGCCTTCACCCGCCGCAGGTTGGCGAGCACGCGGGCGCCGGAATAGAAGAAGGCCGGGGTGCCGGCCTCCTTGGCCAGAACGGCCAGGTTGTGGCCGCCCAAGTGCAGGTCGCGCCCGACATAGCGGAGGTCCGGCCGCTCCCACCACAGGGCGGGAGCGGGGGAATCGGAATGGGCGCCGCCGGCGCCGCTGGAGACGGAGCCGGGGGCGAGGCTGTCGGGGCTCATGCGCGGGCCTAGTCGGCGTTGGAGGCGAACATGACCGGCTCGCGCCGGCCGGTGATCCATTTGCGGCAGTTCGGCGCCCCGCACAGGCAGGGGAACTGCTTGAACAGCACGTCCTCCGTCGAGGCGTAGTCCATCGTCAGGGCCTCGCCCGGCTCGATGTCCTTGATCGCCCACAGCTCGAACCGCTGCATGTCCAGGAAGCAGTTGGGATCGCAGGAATGCAGCAGGAAGCCCGTGAAGTACGGGTCGTACAGGTGGCTGTCCGGCGAGATCTGCAGCGTGTGCTGCATGACCTGATGGACTACCGTGCCGCTGATGCGGCAGATGCGGTAGCCCCGGCGGAAGGTCCGCTGGGCGTAGACGCCGAGGCCCTTGCCGTCCTCCCGCCGGGAGACGATGAAGTCGTCCTCCGTCGGGTAGCCGTCGCCGACCATGAACAGGTCGGGATAGAGGCAGCGGGGCTTGGGTGGTGAAAGGGTCTGGAGGGTGAGGGCTGTCGGGATGGGGGTGACCGGGTGCTGTGCGCGCCGCGTTCGTGGGACAGGCATTTGAGGAGCGTCACTCCAGAGTTACCCCTGCCGGGGAGCATCATCATGCTTGCGACAGAGCGGATGGTTCGACAAGCAACCTTTTGAGGGAAGTCGCGGGCGAGCCATGCTTTTTTCGCCGGTCGCGCCCCGCTGGGCGCGGGCGGCCGGGATCGCTATGCTGGCGGCCAAGAAAGAACCGCACGCGGCGATTGGGAAGGACACGTCACCGATGGATTTCGCCTATTCCGACAAGGTCAGGGACCTGCAGGCCCGGCTCGAGCGCTTCATGGAGGCGCACATCTACCCGAACGAGGCGGCGCTGAACGCCCAGGTGGCCGCCGGCGAGACCCGCTGGAAGCCGGTGCCGCTGCTGGAGGATCTCAAGGCGAAGGCGCGGGCCGAGGGGCTGTGGAACCTGTTCCTGCCGGAATCGGACCTGGGTGCGGGGCTGACCAACCTGGAGTACGCGCCGCTGTGCGAGATCATGGGCCGCAGCCATTGGGCGCCGGAGGTGTTCAACTGCTCCGCCCCCGACACCGGCAACATGGAGGTGCTGGTCCGCTACGGCACACCGGAGCACAAGGAGCGGTGGCTGAAGCCGCTGCTGGCGGGGGAGATCCGCAGCGCCTTCGCCATGACGGAGCCGGACGTCGCGTCCTCCGACGCCACCAACATCCAGACGGACATCCGGCGCGACGGCGACCATTACGTCATCAACGGCCGGAAATGGTGGACCAGCGGCGGCAGCGACACGCGCTGCAAGATCCTGATCGTGATGGGCAAGACCGATCCGGACAATCCCGACCGGCACCGCCAGCAGTCCATGATCCTGGTGCCGATCGACACGCCGGGCGTGACCGTGCGCCGGCCGATCCCGGTGTTCGGCTTCGACGACGCCCCGCACGGCCATGCGGAGGTCAGCTTCGAGAATGTCCGCGTGCCGGTGGGGAACATCCTGCTGGGCGAGGGACGGGGATTCGAGATCGCGCAAGGCCGCCTGGGGCCGGGGCGCATCCACCACTGCATGCGCCTGATCGGGGCGGCGGAGCGGGCGCTGGAGATGATGTGCCGGCGCCTGCTGGGGCGGGTCGCCTTCGGCAAGCCGGTGGCGGCGCAGACCATCTGGCACGAGCGCATCGCGGAGGCCCGCTGCCTGATCGACCAGGCCCGGCTGCTGACCCTGAAGGCCGCCTGGATGATGGACACGGTGGGCAACAAGGAGGCGAAGACCGAGATCGCCATGATCAAGGTCGTGGCGCCCAACATGGCCTGCCAGGTGATCGACATGGCCATCCAGGCCTTCGGCGGGGCGGGCGTTTCGGACGATTATCCGCTGGCCTGGATGTACGCCAGTGCCCGCACCCTGCGCATCGCCGACGGGCCGGACGAGGTGCACCGCAACCAGATCGGCAAGCTGGAGCTGGCCAAATACAACAGCCAGGAAGGCAGCCGCACCGGCGGCGACGCGGCGGTGAAGCCGATGCGGTGAGGGGGTCCGTGCCGCGCCCTCGCCCTTCGACAGGCTCAGGGTGAGGGCTATTGATCGGGCTCCCTTGTCCTATGCGGCTGATTCCGAAATGGCCTCACCCTGAGCCTGTCGAAGGGGGAGGCCGCATCACGGATCGTTCCTGCCAGGGTCGGGTTCACGTTGCGGGTCCGGTGTGGCGCCCTCGCCCTTCGACAAGCTCAGGGTGAGGGCGACTGGTGGGCCTTTGCCAGAGGCGCAAGCGCCTTCTTTATCCGGCCTCACCCTGAGCTTGTCGAAGGGGGAGGCCGGACCCCGGTCAGCTCCGGTAGGGCGACCAGTCGGGGCCGTCGTCTGGGTGGCGGGGGTGGCTGTCGGCCGTGTCGAACCAGGGCAGGCGGCTGGAGGTCCAGATGTGGTAGTCCGGGACGATCCGCGACGGGTCGTCCAGGCTGCCCAGCGAGACGTCGAACTCCGGCTCCCCCTCCGTGTAGGTGAAGAAGAGCTGGGTGCCGCAGGTGGGGCAGAACTGCCGCAGCGCCTTGGGCGAGGAGGAATAGCTGGCCGGCACGCCCCGGGTCAGCCAGATGGCGGCGGCGGGGAAGGTGGCCCAGGCCATCACAGGGGCACCGGTGGATTTCCGGCAGGTGGCGCAGTGGCAGTAGGCCACGCCAGACGGCGCGATGGCCCCGGAGACGCGGTAGCGCACGGCCCCGCAGAGGCAGCCGCCTTCGAGATCGGTGTCGGACGCGACGGGCTCGGGCATGTGCCACTTTCAGGTTGGACAATACGCCAAACAGTTCAGGCCTGAAGCTGGATCAGATTGTGGACCAATACATTCTTCTTGTTATCAGAAATGCGGCACGGCACAGTTTCCGAATGCCGGAAATGTTCGCCTTTAAGGGCCAACGCGCTCTCTTTGTGATGGCAGTGGCCTTGGGTGGGCTCTGGTGTCTGCTCTCCCTTACGCTGGCCGTTTACGAGTTTGGTTTCGTTGAGGTACGGCGGCAACCTGTGTTCATTCCAGTCGATGCTGGCCAAAAAAAAGTCGAAGAGCTTCGAAGGCAAAGCCATCTGAGTGTAAGGCATGTCTATGATGAAGTGAACTTAGCCCATGTGGTGGAGTTGTTTGAAAATCACTGTACGCCTGTCATGGCTCGTCGGCGTTCTGAAGAAAAGTACGCTCTGTGTAGGGTAGCTGCAGAGGGCACAAAGGATCGTCTGAAACGAGCGATGGAGTTGCTGAGCTGCGAGCAAAACTCAATGGTTGATGTTAGATTGGAAGATGACTGTCAGGAAAAAATCGTCGCGCGCGTTGAAACTCATGTATTTGTGGATTGGAACTATCAATACAGGCTGAAATTTATTGATAGATTGGACTATTTCCATAACCGGAATCGGACATTAAGTCTCGCACTGATTGTAGGAATACTTTCTGCGCTGGTCGCGTGGATGATCTATTCCCCCATTATACGAAAATTGGCCATTTGGGTAAATCGTGGTGGGTAATGCGTCTCAGTCCATCAGGTCCAGCAGCACCGGCGTGTGGTCGGACGCCTTCTCCTGGCCGCGCGGGCCGCGATCGATGTCGCAGGCGAGCAGCCGGTCGGCGGCGGCGGGCGACAGCAGGAAATGGTCGATGCGGATGCCGAGGTCGCGGGGCCAGGCGCCGGCCTGATAGTCCCAGAAGGTGTAGGCGTGGCGGGCGGCCGGGTGCAGGGCGCGATACGCCTCGGTCAGGCCGAGGTTCAGCAGCTCCCGGAACTTCGCCCGTGTCTCGTACCGGAACAGGGCGTCGGTGCTCCAGGCCTCCGGGTCGTAGCAGTCCTCCGGCTGGGGGATGACGTTGTAGTCCCCGCCCAGGACGAAGGGCACGCCGCTGTCGAGCAGGCTGGCCGCGCGGGCCTTCAGCCGGTCCATCCAGCGCAGCTTGTAGGGATACTTCTCGGTCCCGAGCGGATTGCCGTTGGGCAGGTAGAGGCTGGCGACCCGGATACCGTCGATCGTGCCCTCCACGTAACGGGCCTGCTCGTCCTCCGGCTCCCCGTCCAGGCGGGTGACGAGGTCGGTCACCGGGCGCTTCGAGAGGATGGCGACACCGTTGTAGGTCTTCTGCCCGACGGCGTGGACCTCGTAGCCCATGTCGCGGAAGGCGTCGGCGGGCATAGCCGCCGTCTCGCACTTCAGCTCCTGGAGCAGCACCACGTCGGGTGCCGCCTCCGCCAGCCACGCGGTGACGTTGGGCAGGCGGGCCTTGATCGAATTGACGTTCCAGGTGGCGATGCGCAAGGGACGGGTCCGGGGTCTGGGCGTCCTTCGACAAGCTCAGGACGAGGATGGTTTGTCCTTCGACAGGCTCGGGACGAGGATGTTTGTCCTTCGACAGGCTCAGGACGAGGATGTTTGTCCTTCGACAGGCTCAGGACGAGGGGGAAGCCGCACTGGTGAACATCCGACCCTCACCCTGAGCCTGTCGTCGCTTCAGCGGACGCCGAAGGCGGCTAGGGGAGGGTCGGTCCGCCGCTAGACCGCGAAGGAGCTGCCGCAGCCGCAGGAGGAGGTGGCGTTGGGGTTGGAGACCTTGAAATAGCTTCCCATCAGATCCTCCACGTAATCGACCTGGGCGCCCGCGAGCAGAGCGAGGGAGGTGTCGTCCACCACCACGCGGGCGCCGTCGCGCTCGAACACATGGTCCTCGGCACCGGCCGAATCGTCGAAGGAGAAGCCGTACTGGTAGCCGGAGCAGCCGCCGCCGGAAACCGACAGGCGCAGCATGAGGGCGGGGTTGCCCTCCATCCCCGCCAGCGCCTTCACGCGCCGGGCGGCCGAGGGCGTCACCTCCAGCGCGCGCGGGGCCGCCGCCGGGGCCGGCTTGGCGGCGTCGGACTTGGAAAGGCCGGTGATCAGGGTCGCCATGGCGCAACTCCAGCAAACGGGAGCGGACCGTCCGGGACTGGACAGACCGAATCGTCCCCCCCTATGTAAGCGTCGACGGCATGCCAGTCAAAGCGGGCGGTTGCCAGGACGGGTCCGGGCCGGTGTCCGCGGGGGAGTTCGCCATGATGGAATGGAAGCGCCTCCTGTCGCGCAGGCGGCTGGCGAAGGCCGAACCGGCGGAGGAGATGCCCTACCGCAGCGCGTTCGAGATCGACATCGACCGCATCACCTTCTCCACATCCTTCCGGCGGCTGGCCGACAAACAGCAGGTGCACGGCATCGGCGGTTCGGACTATGTGCGATCCCGCCTGACCCACAGCATGGAGGCGGCAAGGGTCGGCCGCTCGCTGGGCACCTGGGTCGGCGCCCGCATCATCGAGCGGTTCGGGCAGGAGGCGGTGCCGGCGACCCCCTTCGACATCGGGCATGTGGTGGCCGGGGCGGCCCTGGCCCA
The DNA here is from genome assembly GCA_029267445.1 of Rhodospirillaceae bacterium. Lineage (GTDB taxonomy): Bacteria > Pseudomonadota > Alphaproteobacteria > Azospirillales > Azospirillaceae > JAJUIU01. The sequence goes on along the minus strand of JAJUIU010000060.1, from coordinate 3,990 downwards.
CGATCTGGGCACGCCCTGCTTCGCCCATACCGGCGAGGACATCGTCTCCGACTGGTTCCAGGGCAGTGCGGTGGGCCGGCGCATCCTGGAGGAGCTCGACCCGCAGCAGGCCTGGGAACTGTCGAACTTCGAAGGCAACGCGCAGGGGTTCCGGGTGCTGACCCGGCTGCAGGGCTGGCGGGCGCAGGGCGGGCTGCAGCTGACCGCCGCCACGCTGGGCGCCTACAGCAAGTATCCGTGGAGCGCCCCGGATTCAGCCGACGCCAAGCGGCCGCACGCCCGCAAGTACGGCTATTTCATCAGCGAGAAGGAGCTGTTCGCCGAAATGGCGGAGGAGATCGGCCTGATCCGGCGCGGCCCGGAGGTGTGGGCCCGGCATCCGCTGGCCTATCTGGTGGAGGCGGCGGACGACGCCTGCTACCGCGTGGTCGACATCGAGGACGCGGTGAAGATGCGCATGCTGTCCTTCGCCGACGCGGAGGGGCTGCTGTCGCCCTTGGTCGACATCGAGCCGGACTACGCCCAGATCGACGACGAGGACCGCAAGCTGATCTATCTGCGCGCCCGCGCCATCGACCGGCTGGTGAAGGACGCGGCCGCCATGTTCCTGGAGCGGGTGGACGACCTGCTGGAGGGCAAGCCGTGCCCGGCCCTGCTGCACATGACGGAGCGGGCCACCGCCCTGAAGGCCATCGAGAGCATCAGCTATTCCCGGATCTACCGGGGCCAGCAGCGCTGCGAGACGGATATCATTGCCGCCCGCACCATCACCACCCTGCTGGACGCCTATGGCGAAGCGCTGCTGGCGCGGGAGGCGGCGGGGCCGAAGGGCGACATCCCGCGCCGCTTCGCCTCACTACTGGAGACGATGCCGGCGATCCGGCGCATGCCCTACGGGCGGGCCGAATGGGTCCGCATGCTGATCGACTACATCGCCGGCATGACCGACCGCTTCGCCATCCGGCAGGCGCAGCTGATCGCGGGGTGAGGGTGGTCCTGGGGAGGAAGTCAGGGCATACTGTAGCGGGAGGTGTCCATGACGAACCGTAGCTTCACCCTGACCGACGAGGTTAGCCGGTTCATCGACCGTCAGGTCGAGCACGGCCTCAATGAGTCGGCCAGCGATGTCGTCCAGGAAGCGCTGGAGCGGCTCATGCAAGATGCGGAGTACGCCAGCCTAGACATGGCGGTGCTGGAGACCAGTGTCCGTCGCGGGATGGAGGATGTCGCGCGCGGCGACTACATCGTAATCGACGGACCCGAGGACCTGCGGCGGGTGTTCCGCGAGATCGAGGCAGACGCATCGGCCATCGCCCTCAAGTCCGGGCGCGATGCGTAAGGTCGTTCTAAGCACGAATGCGCGGCTTGAGATCGCTGTCGTGCTGGGATGGAGCAGGATGAATTTCGGGGCCGTGGCCTCAAGCCGGTATGCGACCCTGATCCAACAGGCCATGACCGACCTGGCCATAGACCCCCACCGTATCGGAAGCAAATGGGTCGAGTCGGCCGGTGCCATTGTCGGGCTCTACCATATCGCCCGTAGCCGAGGGCGCGTGGCTTCCCGGTCCGAGAGGGTTCGGCGGGCGAGACATATACTGGTCTATCAGGCGCCCGACGAGACCTCCGTGGCCATCCTTGGCCTGATCCATGACGCAATGGATCAAGCGGCAGCCACCCAACGCGCGGTCGCCGCGATCCGCAGGATGACAAGCTGATCGCCGACGCATTCGAAGCGGACCTGTTGCGCGTCTCGCCGGCGACTTTCCCTTCTCCCTGCTTCGCCCCTGTGCGGGCGCGAAGGGATGCGGTAGGGTGCCCGCCTTTCCCGTCGGCCGCCATCCGTGGCGGCGGACGCAGCATCGGCACCGCGATATGAACGTTTTCAAAGACTTCGAAGCCAAGATCAAAGCGGCGCTGGAGGCCGCGTCCGCCGCCGGAGAGCTGCCGTCGGACCTCGACCTGTCGCGCCTGACGGTGGAGCCGCCGCGCGATGCCAGCCATGGCGACGTCTCCACCAACGCGGCCATGGTGCTGGCCAAGCAGGCCGGCAAGCCGCCGCGCGCCATCGCCGAGACGCTGGTGGCGCGTCTGCGCGCGCTGCCGGAGGTGACGGCGGCGGAGATCGCCGGGCCGGGCTTCGTCAATCTGCGCGTGGCGGCGGGGTACTGGCGCCGGCGGCTGACGGACGTTCTGGTGGCGGGCACCACCTATGGCGCCAGCACCATGGGCAACGGTGTGGCCGTGAACGTGGAGTACGTGTCGGCCAACCCGACGGGGCCGCTGCACGCCGCCCATGCCCGTGGCGCCGTGGTCGGCGACGCGCTGGCGGCCTTGCTGGAGAAGGCGGGCTACGCCGTCACGCGGGAATACTACATCAACGACGCCGGCGCGCAGGTGGAGGTGCTGGGGCGGTCGACGTACCTGCGTTACCGGGAGGCGGTCACCGGCGAGGCGGCGGACATCCCGACCGGTCTTTATCCGGGCGAGTATCTGCGCGACGTCGGGCAGCTCCTGGCCGCCCGCGACGGCGCCAAGTGGCTGGACAAGGACGAAGCGGAGTGGCTGCCCGCCTGCCGCGACTTCGCGGTCGAGACGATCCTGGGCTGGATCAAGGACGACCTCGCCTCAATGAACATCCGGCACGACGTGTTCACCTCCGAACGCGCGCTGGTGGCGAGCGGGGCGGTGGATTCCGCACTGAAGAGCCTGGAGGACCAGGGGCTTATCTATGTCGGTGTGCTGGAACCGCCGAAGGGCAAGAAACCCGAGGACTGGGAGCCTCGGCCGCAGACCCTGTTCAAGGCGACGGAGTTCGGCGACGACGTCGACCGGCCGCTGAAGAAGTCCGACGGGAGCTGGACCTATTTCGCCAATGACATCGCCTACCACCTGGACAAGGTGCGGCGCGGAACGCCCGTGCTCATCGACGTGTGGGGTGCGGACCACGGCGGGTACGTCAAGCGCATGGAGGCGGCGGTGAAGGCCGTCACCGGCGGGCAGGGCGCCCTGGACGTCAAGATCTGCCAGCTGGTCCACCTGATGGACAACGGCCAGCCCGTGAAGATGTCGAAGCGGGCGGGCACCTTCGTGACCCTGCGCGACGTGTTGGACGCGGTCGGGCGGGACGTCGTCCGCTTCATCATGCTGACCCGGCGCAACGACCAGACGCTGGAGTTCGACTACGCCAAGGTGCGGGAGCAGTCGAAGGACAATCCGGTCTTCTACGTGCAGTACGCGCACGCCCGCTGCCGGTCCGTGCTGCGGCACGCGGCGGAGGCGCATGCCGACTGGGATCTGACCGGACCGGGGCTGGCGTCGGGGGCCGACCTGGACCGGCTGGACAGTCCGGAGGAGGTGGACCTGATCCGCCTGCTGCTGTCCTGGCCGCGCCTGATCGAGGCGGCGGCGGAGGCGCACGAGCCGCACCGCGTCGCCTTCTATTTGCATGACGTGGCGTCGGCCTTCCATGGGCTGTGGAACAAGGGCAAGGACGACGCCACCCTGCGGTTCCTGATCGAGGGGGACGAGGGCGTGACGAAGGCGCGGCTGGCGCTGGTCAAGGCGGTCAGCCTTGTCATCGCGTCGGGCCTCGCCATCATGGGCGTGGAGCCCGTGGAAGAGATGCGCTGAGCGGTGGCACCGGCGATGAGCAACCAGGACGATCCGCGCCAGTATGGCGACCCGGCCGATGACGGCTATGGCGGCTACGAGCCCGCCGACGACCGGTACGACGGCGACCCGCCGCGGCGGCGCGCGCTGACCAGCGGCGTCATCGTCGTGGTCGGCCTCAGCGTGTTCGCCGGCATCATCTGGTACGCCTACAGCCAGGGTACGCGCGCCGGGACGGAGACGGTGGCGCCGATCCTGCGCGCCGAGACGACGCCGACGAAGGTGAAGCCGGAGACGCCCGGCGGGCTGCAGGTGCCGCACCAGGACAAGCTGGTCTACGGGCGGCTTAACCCCGGTCAGACGACCGAGCCCGGCGTTGAG
>JAJUIU010000073.1 GCA_029267445.1 Rhodospirillaceae bacterium | reverse complement strand
GCCAACTGGGTTGCCGGGCTGCTGCTGTTCATCACCGCGCCCCTGATTCCGGTCTTCATGGCCCTGATCGGCATGGGGGCGGCCCAGGCCAGCAAGCAGCAGTTCGACGCCCTGCAACGCCTCGGCCGCCGCTTCCTGGACCGTCTGCAGGGCCTCACCAGCCTGCAGATCATGGGCCGGGCCGAGGAGGAGGGCCTCAAGCTTGAGGCGGTGGCGGACGAGCACCGCAAGCGCACCATGCAGGTGCTGCGCATCGCCTTCCTGTCGTCCGCCGTGCTGGAGTTCTTCGCCTCCGTCGCCATCGCCATCGTGGCGCTGTATCTCGGCAGCGCCTATCTCGGCCTCGCCCATTTCGGCGTGCCGGAGGGCGGGGTCACACTGGCCGCCGGGCTGTTCGTGCTGCTGCTGGCGCCGGAGTTCTTCCAGCCGCTGCGCCAGTTCGCCGGCGCCTATCACGACCGCGCCAACGCGGTCGCCGCCGCGACCGACCTGATGGCCCTGCCGCTGATCGAAGGCGATCAGCGCGACGGAACGGCTCCAGCCGTCGCGACCGCCACCCCGGCCGCCGTCTCCATCGCCGGGCTGACGGTGCGGCGGGAGGGGCGCGCCGGCTTCGTGCTGGATCGGCTGGACCTGGAGCTGCCGCCCGGCAGCCTGACCGCCATCGTCGGCCCTAGCGGCCTTGGCAAATCCACCCTGCTGGACGCGCTGATGGGCTTCGCCCCGGCGGACGCGGGCGTGATGACCGTCGCGGGGCACCCGGCCGGGCCTGGGGCGCTGCCCCTGATCGCCTGGGCCGGGCAGCGGCCACACCTGTTCGCCAGCACCATCCGCCGCAACATCGCCATGGGCCATCCGGGTGCGGCCGACGCGGAGGTGATGGCGGCGGCGCGCGACGCGGGCGTGCTGGCCTTCACGGCCGAGCTGCCCCAAGGGCTCGACACCCCGGTGGGGGAGCGGGGATTCGGCCTGTCGGGCGGGCAGGCGCGGCGGGTGGCGCTGGCCCGCGCCTTCCTGAAGCCCGCCCCGCTGCTGCTGCTGGACGAGCCGACCGCCGACCTCGACCCAGTGACGGAGGAGCTGGTGCTGAAAGGCATCCGCGCCCGTGCTGGCCGCCAGACGGTGCTGATGGTCACACATGGCGCCCGCGCCGCCGCCATCGCCGACGCGGTCTACCGGCTGGAGCGCGGGCGGCTGGTCCGGGCGGAGGACGCGGCATGAGGGCGCTGCTTCCCTGGCTCAGGCTCACGGGCCGGAACTGGCGGGGCCTTGCGCTCGCCATGGCGCTGGCGCTGGCGACCCTGCTGGCGGGGGCGGCCCTGCTGGGCCTGTCCGGCTGGTTCATCGTCGGCACCGCCCTGGCCGGCAGCATGGCCGCCTTCAACGTCTTCACCCCCAGCGCCAGCATCCGCGCCCTGACCCTGATCCGCACCGCCGCCCGCTGGGGGGAGCGGATGGCAAGCCACGACGCCACCTTCCGCATCCTGGCCCGGCTGCGCGGCTGGTTCTTCGCCCGGATGGCCGCCCTGCTGCCGATCCAGCGCGGGTTCGAGAAGGGCGGCGACCTGCTGAACCGCGTGACGGCCGACATCGACGCGCTGGACGGCATGTATCTGCGCTCCGTCACACCGCTGACGATGGTGGCGCTGTCGCTGATCCTGCTGGCGGCGATGCTGGCCTGGACCGGGGCGGCACCCGTCTGGCTGGCGCTGGCCGCCGCCGTCGCCACGGTGGCCGTTCCGTCGCTCGTGTACATCCGCGCGAAGGCCGGTGGCCGCGCCCAGGCGGACAGCACGGGCGCCCTGCGCGTCGCCCTGGTGGAGGGGGTGCAGGGGGCGAAGGAGCTGGCCGTGTTCGGCGGCGGGGCGGAGGCGGCGGACCGCGCCATGCGGGAATCGGAGGCCCTGGTCGCCGCCAGCCGGGACGTGTCCGCCGCCGGCGCGGCCGGCGCCGCCGCCTCAACCCTCGCCGCCCGCGCGCTGGCCGCCGTGATCCTGGTGCTGGGGCTGGGGGCCGTGGCGCGGGGGGAGGTGGTGGTCGGCATGGCGGCACTGGCCGTCTTCGCCACGCTGGGCCTGCTGGAAAGCCTGGGCCTGCTGTCCCAGGCGGCCCAGGGGCTCGCCCGCACCGTCCGCGCGGCGGAGCGGCTGAACGCGGCGACGGCGGCGACACCGCCGATCGTCGACCCGGCCAGCCCCCGCCCCGTGCCGGAAGCGCCGGACCTGACAATCGGCGACCTGACCGTCCGCTACGCGCCCGGCGGGCCGGCCGTGCTGTCGGGCCTGTCCATGATTGTCCCCTACGGCAGCCATGTCGGCCTGCTCGGACCCAGCGGCCAGGGCAAATCCACCCTGGCCCAGACGCTGCTGAAGCTGCTGCCCGTGGACGGGGGGTCCATCAGCCTTGGCGGCGTGCCCCTGGGCGATCTGTCGGGAACCGAAGTGCGGCGGACCATCGCCTACCTGCCCCAGGCGCCCTACCTGTTCGACGGCATGGTTCGGGAGAACCTCGCCCTGGCCGCCCCCGACGCGACGGAGGAGGCGCTGTGGGCCGCCCTGGACGCCGCCGGACTGGGCGACGCGGTGGACGCCATGCCGGAGGGGCTGGACACCTGGGTGGGCGAGGGCGGGCTGCGCTTCTCCGGCGGGGAGGCGAAACGGGTCGGCCTCGCCCAGATCCTGCTGCGCCGGGCGCCGATCACCATCCTGGACGAGCCGACGGTCGGCCTGGACCGCGCCACCGCCGGGCCGGTGCTGGACCGGCTGCACGCGGCACTGGCCGGCCGCACGCTGATCGTCATCTCCCACGTGCCGGAGGATCTGCGCCATTGCGGGCCGGTCTGGCGGCTGGAGCGCGGGCGCATCCTGCTGTCCTAGCCGTCGCGGCGCACCCGCTCCAGCGTGACGATGTCATCCTCCCGCGCGGTGACGCGGAGCATGCCGAGGCGCGCGTCCGTGCGGGCGTCATGCACCGCGATCAGGTCCCCGATCGACAGGATATGCCCCGAATCCGCGAGCCTGCGGGTGCCGGACGGCAGGTCGGCGCAGCTCCAGACCTTTCCGTTCGGCGTGGTGGTGTCCAGGCGCAGCCCCAACGTTCCGCCGCATATCCCGTCGCCGACATCCTCCGGCATGGTCTCAGGCCCTCCGCATCCGTTGATCCTCGGCCCCGCCCTGATTGGCCCCACCCTCATTCGCCACGACCTCCACCGTCCGGGCCGCCTCGTCGCGGGTGATCAGTCGGGCGCCGCGCTGGTACGTGGCGTAGCGCCACAGCCATTGCATGCTGACCAGCAGCCGCTTCTCGAACCCGACCAGCAGATAGACGTGGATGATCGCCCAGAGCACCCAGGCGACCCATCCCTTCAGACGCCGCCTGCCGAAATCGAAAACGGCGGCGTTGCGGCCGACGATCGCCGTGTTGCCCCGGTTCCTGAACCGGAAGGGCCCGGGCTTCCGTCCCGCCAGCAGTTCGCCCGCCAGCGCCTTGCCCAGATGCTCCCCCTGCTGCTTGGCGACCTGGGCGAGGCCGGGCAACGGCTTCTCGTCCTCACCCAACGCCAGGGCCGTGTCGCCCAGGGCGTAGACGCCGGGCACGCCCGGAACAGACAGGTCCGGGTCGACCTTGATGCGTCCGGCGCGGTCCGTCTCCACCCCCAGCCATGTTCCCGCGATGGAGGCGCGGATACCGGCCCCCCAGACGATTGTGCCGGCGGGGATGAAGGTGCCGGCGACCGTCGCGCCCTCGGGCGTCACTCGTTCGACCGCATGGTTGAGCAGGACCTCGACACCCTTCGCGCGCAGCGCCTCCAGCGCGTAATCCGACAGCTCCTGCGGGAACCCGGCCAGGACGCGCGGCCCTGCCTCCACCAGCACCACGCGGGCCGCGCGCGGATCGACCCGGCGGAAGTCGCGGGCAAGGGCGAAGCGGGCCAGTTCCGCCACCGCCCCAGCCATCTCCACGCCGGTGGGTCCGCCGCCGACCACCAGCGTCGTCATCAGCGCGCGCTGCCGGTCCGGGTCGTCAGTCATCTCCGCCCGCTCGAACGCCGTCAGCAGGCGGGTGCGGATGGTGCGCGCGTCCTCGATGGTCTTCAGGCCGGGCGCCATCTCCGCCCACTCGTCATGGCCGAAATAGTGGTAGAGCGATCCCGTGGCGATGACGAGCCGGTCGTAGCCGACCGTGCGCCCGCCCGCGAGCCGGACTTGGCGCGTGGTCGTGTCCACCCCCGTCACCTCCCCCATCATCACCTCCACGTTTCGGTGGCGGCGCAGGATCTTGCGGATGGGTTCGGCGATGTCGGCCGGCGACAGGGCCGCCGTGGCCACCTGGTACAGCAGCGGCACGAACAGATGGTAGTTGTGCTTGTCGATGACGGTGACACGGATCGGCTTGCCGCCCAACCTGGCCGCACAGGCGAGGCCGCCGAAACCGGCGCCGACGATGACCACGTGAGGGCGGCTGTCGGTGGCGGAGAAGCTGCGGTCGTCGCTGGGATCGTGTGTCATCCCCCGATAACGCCGGGCGACGGAATCCGTTACCCGGCCGGCCCGGATGCGCTATAGGGCCGTGGAGGTTTGGCTTGGCGGACGGAGGAACGGCGATGACGGGACTTGCGGGGATCGAGACGGCGGCGGAGATGATCGCCGACGCGAATCTGAACGGGAAGCGGATCGCCGCCCTGCCGGCCGTGGCCACACCGCCCGACGTGCCCACCGCCTATGTGGTGCAGAGCCTGGTCATCGACCGGATCGGGGCGATCGGCGGCTGGAAGGCCGGTGCCAAGGGGCCGGACGTGGAACCGATCGCGGCCCCCCTGCCCGCCACCGGCCTGATCGCCGGCCCGGCCAGCCTGCCGGGTGCGGCCTTCGGCGTCCGCGTGATCGAGGTGGAGGTGGCCTTCCGCTTCGGCCGCGACCTGCCGCCGCGCGACGAGCCCTACACCCGCGAAGAGGTGATGGACGCCTTCGCCAGCGTCATGCCGGCGATCGAGCTGGTGGACAGCCGGTTCGAAGGGTTCCCGGACGTGCCCTGGCCCAACCAGTTGGCCGACCTGCACAACCATGCCCGCCTGATCCTGGGGCCGGAGCGGACGGACTGGCGCTCCTTCGACCTGTCGCATATCGCCGCCAAATTGACGGTGGACGGGGCGGTGAAGGCGGAGACGGTGAACGGCAACCTCGCCGTCGACATCATCCGCCCCGTCGTCTGGCTGCTGAACGGCGGCCCGGCCAAGCGGCGCGGCGTCAAGGCCGGGCAGGTCGTCACCACCGGCACCCTGACAGGGATGGAGTATGTCGGCCCCGCCGCAAAGGTGGCGGGCGAGGTGGCCGGCCTCGGCCGGGTCGAGCTGTCCTTCAGCTGAGGCGAAGAGCATGGCCTTCATCGCGCGCATCCTGCTGCTGGGCTCCGGCGAGCTGGGGCGGGAATTCGTCATCTCCGCCAAGCGGCTGGGCTGCCATGTCGTGGCCTGCGACAGCTACCCGGGCGCACCCGCCATGCAGGTGGCCGACGCGGCGGAGGTGTTCCCCATGCTGGACGGCGACCGGCTGCGCGCCGTGGTGAAGGCCCACGCGCCCGCCGACGGCCTGCCCTACTTCATCGTGCCGGTGATCGAGGCGATCCGGACGGAGGTGCTGCAGGAGCTGGAGGCGGAGGGGTTCACCGTCGTCCCCTCGGCCCGCGCCGCCTACATGACCATGAACCGCGACCGCATCCGGGAACTGGCGGCGACGGGCCTGGGCCTGCGCACCTCCCGCTACCGCTACGCCGAAAGCCTGGAGGAGGTGCGCGCCGCCGTCGCCCACACCGGCCTGCCCTGCGTGATCAAGCCGGTGATGTCCAGTTCCGGCAAGGGGCAGAGCACGGTGATGGACGAGGCCGGCCTCGCCGCCGCCTGGGACTACGCCGTCGCCAACATGCGCGGCGACCGGCGCAAGGTGATCGTGGAGGAGTTCATCGCCTTCGAGTACGAGATCACCCTGCTGACAGTGCGGACCAAGGACGGCGTGCTGTTCTGCCCGCCCATCGGCCACCGGCAGGAGCGGGGCGACTACCAGGAAAGCTGGCAGCCCACCGGCATGGCCCCGCATCTGCTGGCCGAAGCCGAGCGCATGGCGAAGGCCGTGGTCGACGATCTGGGCGGGTACGGCATCTTCGGGGTGGAGTTCTTCGTGACGAAGGATGCCGTCATCTTCTCCGAGCTGTCGCCCCGCCCGCACGACACCGGCATGGTGACGCTGCTGTCCCAGAACCTGTCGGAGTTCGACCTGCACGCCCGCGCCATCCTGGGCCTGCCGATCCCGGAGATCCGGGTGCACAGCCCCACGGCGTCGGCCGTCATCCTGGCCGACCGGGATGCCTCCTCCTTCCGGTTCGAAGGGCTGGCTGCGGCGCTGGCGCTGGGTCGGCCGGGGGCGGCGGTCGATGTCCGCCTGTTCGGCAAGCCGACGACGCGGCCCTACCGCCGGATGGGTGTGGCCCTCGCCGCCGGGCCGGACACGGACGCCGCACGGCGCACCGCCATGGACGCCGCCGCCACGGTGCGGATCGTCTACGACGGGGGCTGAAGGTCGCGGAACCGGACGAGGCGGACGCCCAGCCGCTCCAGCAGCGCCGGGAAGCGGTCACCGGCAAGGAACGCGAACTCCACGGCCCGCGTGGCGGCGATCGGGTCCGGGGCGGGATCGCCATGGCCCGGATGGCAGTTGACCAGACCGCCATGCCCGGTGTGCGCGAACCACCGGGCGAAGCGGTCCTCGACCTCCGCAAGGCCCTCCGGCGCGAAGGCGTGCACGCCCCGGTAACCCTGGTTCGCCGGGATGCCGGCCCGCGCCAGCGCCGCCGGGAACCCGGCGTTCAGGGCCGAAAGCGCCAGCGCCTTGGGGACCGCGATCCACGGTCGCATTACTGACATTGGAGCTTCCCAGCAACTCCGGATATAAGCTTGGGCCGGCTGAAGCCGGGTCCGGAACAGGTCGATGACGAGATCGCGGACCCTGGGGAGGGAGTGGGCATGCTGATGCCCGTCAAGGAAGTCCGGCGCGAAACCCAGCGCGTCCGTGAAGGCGTCGTACTGGCGGGCCAGCTCGTCCCGGACCTCGCCCAATGGCAGCCGCCCGCTGAGCGCCGCCACGGACACGGCACCGATGCCGGGCAGCGTTCCGGCCGGGGCGAGGTGCGGCATGGGACCCAGGGGTGCGAACTCCGTCAGGCAGAGGTGCAGGCCGATGTCGATCCGGTCGCGCAGCTCCTTCAGCGCGGGCGCGTCCCGGCGCCAGCTCGGGCCCGTGGTCAGGCAGCTCACCGCGCTCAGCCGGCCGGCCGCCGCCAGCTCCACGATGCCGCGGGAGATGCCCGGCGCCTGACCGTAATCGTCGGCGCAGAAGATCACGCCCCGCACCCGCATTGCCGTCCGCTCCACCCCGCCATCCGCACCAGCCTCTGAGCCGGAACCCGCGCCATGTCAACCGGCTCCTCCCCGCCCGCCCCGAAGCCGCATGAGGACAATCTGGTCGCCCTGTCCGGCCGGGCGCCGGTTCCGGTGCTGTCGATCGTCCTGCCGATGCATGACGAGGCGGCGAACCTGGACCGGCTGTTCGCGGAGCTTGAGGCCGTGCTGGCCCGCATCGGGCTGGAGCATGAGATCGTCTGCGTGGACGACGGCAGCCGCGACGACACCTACGCCCGCCTGCGCCGCCATCGCGACCGCAACCGCCGCATCAAGCTGGTCCGGTTCAGCCGCAACTTCGGCAAGGAGGCCGCGCTGACCGCCGGGATGCGCCACGCGGCGGGCCGGGCCGTGGTGCTGATGGACAGCGACCTGCAGCACCCGCCCGCGCTGATCGAGGATTTCGTGCGGGAATGGCGGGCGGGCGGACAGATGATCTACGCCCGCCGGGAGAGCCGGGCCACGGATGGCCCGATCCGCCGCCGTCTGACCCGCCTGTACTACCGGCTCTACCACGCCCTGTCGGAGACCGATCTGCCGGCCGACGCCGGCGATTTCCGCCTGCTGGACCGGGTGGTGGTGGATGCGGTCAACGCCCTGCCGGAGCGCCAGCGCTTCATGAAGGGGCTGATGAGCTGGGTCGGGTTCCGGCAGGTGGCCGTTCCCTACAGCCCGGCCGAACGGCACGCCGGGGCCTCCAAATTCGGCCTGTTCCGGCTGATGCGGCTCGCCATGGACGGCCTCGCCTCCTTCAGCACGCTGCCGCTCCGGGTCTGGTCCTGGGTCGGGCTGGCGGTTGCCGTGCCGGCGGTGGTCTACGGCCTGTTCATCGCCGTCCGGACGCTGGTGTTCGGCGTGGACGTCCCCGGCTACGCCTCGCTCATGGTGACGACGCTTTTCCTGGGCGGGGTGCAGCTCATCTGCCTGGGCGTGATGGGCGACTATCTCGGCCGCGTCTTCGCCGAGGTGAAGGGCCGGCCCACATACCTCCTGGCGGAGACGGCCGGGTTCGAGCAGGACCAGGGTGCCCAGCCGCTGGACCGGGCCGCCGCCCAGTGACCGCCGGAACCATGCGACGGGTCCCGCCCCGCCCCGGGTGGCTGGTCGGCGTGCCGCTGGGCGCGCTCATCCTCATCCTGCCCGCACTGTGGAACGGCTTCCCGCTCGTCTACTACGACAGCGTCGACTACATCCCCCTGCCCTTCGGCGCCGATCCGCCGGTGTTCCGCACCGCCGCATACGGCCTGTTCACGGGCGTCGGGCGGGCGGCCGGAACGCTCTGGGCGGTCGTCGTCGCGCAGGGGCTTCTGGTCTCGACCGCCCTGTGGCTGACGGCCGCCGCCCTCAGCGCGCGGGGCCGGACGGGCCGGACCTTCGCCCTGCTGCTGGCGGCGTCGGCAGTCGGCGGGCTGCCCTGGTACGTCAGCCAGATCATGGCGGACGGCTTCGCCGGCGTGACCATCCTCGGCCTGCTGACACTGCTGCTGGCCGGCGACAGGCTGGACCGGCCGGGCCGGCTGATCCTGGTCGCCATCACGGCCCTGGCGACCGCCCTGCACACCAGCCATATCGGCCTTGGCATCGGGCTGCTCGCCTTGGGGCTGCTGGCCGCTGGCGCCCGGCGCGTCCGGCCTTCGCTGCCGGCGGTGCGCCTCAGCCTTCCCACCGCCACGGTGGCGCTGGCGTTGACCCTGGCCATCGGCGCCAACGCGACCGCCACGGGCCGCGCCTTCCTGACCCAGCCCGCGACGGTGCAGACGCTGGGCCTGTTCGTGGAGACAGGGTTGGCGAAGCGGTATCTGGACCAGCACTGCCCCGGCCGGGAGCCCGCGCCATTCGCCCTGTGCGCCCACCGGGACGCCCTGCCCCCAACGGCCAACGCCTTCCTCTGGGCCGGCGGACCGTTCGAGGCGCTGGGCGGCTTCGCCGGGATGGAGGCGGAGGCGCGGGCCATCGTCGGCGGCGTAGTGCGGGACATGCCGCTGGACCTGGCGTGGGAGGGCGTCCGGCTGACCGCCCGGCAGTTCGTCATGTTCGGTCTGGGCGACGGGATCATCCCCCTGCAGTTCATGATGAGGCAGCCGATCGAAGCGCACTACCCGGACGACATCGCCGCCTACGACGCCGCCCGGCAGCAGCGGGGGATCGACTTCACGCCGGTCCGCCCGGTCGAACTGCCGCTGTATCTGGCCTTCGTCCTAGCGCTGGCGGCGCTGGGTGTCGCCGCCGTGCGGGCGGGCGACCGGCGGGGTGCTGCCCTGGCGGCCGGCATCCTGCTCGGCCTGCTCGGCAACGCCTTCATCTGCGGCGCCCTCTCCAACCCCAACCACCGCTACCAAGGGCGTATCGCCTGGCTGCCACTGGCGGCTGTTTGCCTGCTGGCGTACCGTCCGCGCGAACCCATTTCGCTGGAAACCACCAGCCGGGCGGCCCCGTGACGGCGCACGACATCCTGGCCCAGTTCATCGGAACGGCGACGAACCCCTTCGTGCCGCTGGCGGCCATCGTCTTCGTCGTGGTGACGCACGACCCCTGGCGGGTGCGGTTGGGAACCGCCCTGGTCGCGATCGGGTTCGGCCTGCTGGAGGCGCTGGGGCATGGCGCGTTCGGATGGGGTGTGGCCCTGCTGCTGGCGAGCGCGCTGGCGGGCCTTGCCGTGGCGGAGGCGGTGCTTCATCTGCTGGTGCCGCTGGCCGCCGCCGCCTTCGGCGTCGCGCACCGCCTGATCGCCTGGATCAAGGGGCCCTGATGAACAAGACGCAGCTGACCCTGGCGCTGGACCGGATGGACCGGCTCTATCCCAACGTCACCCACCCCGACTACCGGGACGAGGCGATCCGGCTGGGTGCCGCCTTCCCGCCGCTCGCCCGCACCGCCAAGCAGCTGGCCGACCTGCTGCGCGCCGAACGCACCACCCCGCACCAGGAGCTGCTGGCCGAGCAGCACGACCGCATCCGCGACCTGCACGACCGCCTGCGCGAACAGGGCCAGCGCCTGCTGAACGCGCCGACCTGGGCCTACGACTGACCCGGCACGGCCGATCCCCCCTTCGCGCCCCGTGCCCGTTGGGCTAGTGTCCCGGGCAAAACAATCTCCGGGGGAAGCGGTCATGCGGGTTTCGGCGGTGGTGGTTGCGGCGTTTCTGGCGGTGACGGCGGCGGTCACGGTGGCGGGCCCGGCCCCCGCACTGGCCCAGAAGGTGCTGGACATCGGCAACGGCCCGCCCAGCGAGACGTTGGACCCGCACCGCTCCATCGGCATCCATGACGGCCGCATCGTGCAGGAGCTGTACGAGGGGCTGGTGATGCTGGAGGCGCCGGGGACCGTGGGTCCGGGCGCCGCGTCGGACTGGACCACCAGCCCGGACGGCCTTGTCTGGACGTTCCGCCTGCGCCCGGAGGGCAAGTGGTCCGACGGCACGCCGGTGACGGCCGACGACTTCGTGTTCAGCCTGCGCCGCGCCGTGGACCCGGCCACCCGGGCGGCGGATCCGCGCGATCTTTACGCCGTAAAGGGGGCGGAGGCCGTGGCCACCGGCAAGGCCGCACCCGATACGCTGGGCGTGCGCGCGGTCGATCCGCTGACGGTGGAGATCACGCTGGAGCGGCCCACGCCGGACTTCCTGATCCAGCTGTCCAACCGCACCGCCTTCCCGGTGAACCGGGCGGCGCTGGAGAAGCATGGCGACCAGTGGACCCGGCCGGGCAACCTGGTCGGCAACGGCCCGTTCGTGCTCGCGGAGAACGTGCCCCAGACCCACGTGAAGCTGACGCGGAACCCGCACTGGCGCGACCCGGCGGCCGTGAAGGTGGACACGGTCTTCTTCCACCAGGCGGAGGACGCCAACACAGCGCTGAAGCGCTTCCGCGCCGGGGAGTTCGACATCTCCTTCGCCTCCCCCATCAACCAGATCGACTGGATGAAGGAGAACCTTGGGGCGGAGTTCCGCGTGGCGCCCAGCCAGCGCGTCTTCTACCTGACGCCGAACTTCACCCGCGAGCCGTGGAAGAGCGAGCCGCGCCTGCGCAAGGCCCTGTCGCTCGCCATCGACCGGGAGGCCATCGCCGCCAAGGTCACCAAGGGTGTCGACACGCCGGCCTTCACCATGATCCCGCCCGGCACCGGCGGCTATCGGCCGGCCACACCCGACTGGGCCAAGCTGTCCCAGGCGGAGCGGGACGCGATGGCGAAGGCCCTGCTGAAGGAGGCCGGCTACGGCCCCGGGGGCAAGCCGCTGGAGGTGGAGCTGGTCTACCAGACGGACGAGAGCCGGCGGCAGGTGTCCATCGCCATCGCCTCCATGTGGCAGACCAAGCTTGGCATCAAGGTGCGGCTGGTGAACCAGGAGGCGCGGGTGGTCTGGGACCGGCTGCGCGACCGCGCCTTCGACGGCTTCATCTATGACAGTTGGATCGACCGGCTGGGCGTGCGCTTCCTGGACGTGATGCTGAGCACGGAGACCCAGAACAACGGCGGCTACGCCAACCCGGCCTTCGACGCCAAGATCGCGGAGGCGCTCTCAACCCCGGATCAGGCGGCGTTCCACGACCGGCTACGCGAGGCTGAGACGATCCTGCTGGAGGATTTCGCCGTGATCCCGATCGTCTACCAGGGCGGCCGGGTGCTGGTGTCCTCCAGGGTGGAGGGCTGGCGCGACAGCCCGGTCCAGATGACGCCGGTGCGGGGCCTGGGCCTGAAGGAGTGAGGTTGGGGAATCGGTTGCGGATTCGGCCTCTCCCTTCGACAGGCTCAGGGTGAGGCCGAATGTGCCGTTCCGACCTTTCGGAGCTGCGCGTGCTCGCTCATCAGCCCTCACCCTGAGCCTGTCGAAGGGCGAGGGCGAGTGCGATGCGGGAACCTACCGCCCCAGCGGCTGGTACAGCGGGTCCGCCATCGTCACCGGGCGCACCGCCAGCCGCACGTTCAGGACCGTGTAGGCCGCCGGGTCGCTGACGAACCAGCCGCGCGTGTCGGGGCCGCGCGTCAGCGTGAATTCGAAGCCGACGCGGGCGTCGGGGCCATCGCCGGGACGGCCGAAGGCGATGCCCTCCGCCCGGCCGGCCTTGCCGTCCAGCACGCGGGTCATCGCCTCGTACAGGATCTGCGGGCCCAGCATGTCGGGGAACCAGGGCGCCTCCGCCCCGTAATAGGGATCGAAACCGGGTGATGCGGGGTCGACCAGCGTGCCCGACGCCTTGCGGGGCGACGGGGTGACGGCACCCGTGGCGAGGTCGAAACGGTCGCCCGGCCCCAGGAAGGACAGGCTTGCGCCCTCCAGCGCCACCGGCGCTCCGGGGGGTGCGGAGGCCTCCGCCATGTCGACCAGCACCACGCCGCGGCTGCCCACCACCTCCGCCGTACGGCCGTCGGCGATGACGATGGCGCTGTCCTCCTCCACCCCGACTCCACGGGCAAAGCCATGGTCCCGCATGGCGACAAGGGTCCGGGCGAAGCGGCCGCGCGCCAGGAAATGCTGGTCGACGAACCAGCCGTCGCCGATGAAGCCCAGGCCCCGGTCCGTGTGCCGCCCCTTCTCCAGCGGCGCGCGCAGCGCCTCCAGCGGGGACGGCCCCTCCTTGAACATGGTGGTGGACATGATGGCCGCCCCGGCGCTGGACCCGCCGACCACGGCACCCGCCGCATGGGCCGCGCGTATGCCCGCCAGCAGCGCGCTGTCCGAACCATCGGTGCGGAACAGGGCGCCGGTGATGCGGCCCTGGTCGCCGCCGATGAACCAGACGCCCTTCGCCGCGCGGGCCAGGGCCACCCAGTCCGGGTTCTCGGCCACCCCGTCCCGGTCCCGGTTGTCCTTGTCGGCGATGAGCGGGATCACGGTCGCCTTCAGGCCCAGGCGCGTCAGGTGGTCGGCGGCGCGGCGGCCGTTGCGCTCCGGATTGCCGCTCGCGGCGGGGATCACGACGACGGGCGCGCCGTCCCCGCCGGCGAGCTCCTTGAACCGCGTCCAGCCCTCGTTGGTGAAGGCGAACTCCCCGCCTGCGATCACCAGCGGACCCTTCGGACCCTCCGCCCGCACGATCTGCGGCGCGAAGACGCTGGCGAAGGCGAGGAACAGGAGCCACAGGACGGGGCGTGACGGGCGGCGGGGCATGTGGGTGTTCCGAACGGGGTAACCGCCGCCGAGATGACCAGAGGCGGGGTGGCCGGGCAAGTGGCGAGGCGCGCCAAGTAATTCTACACGGCCTTTACTGTCCGCATTGACGAAGTGCGCCCCGCGTCTTGGTACATGAAGTCTAAGCCCCGCCCATTTCTTCACCCTCGGAGCATCCCTCCGATCGGGGGCGAGTATGCGGCCCCAAGCCGCCCTTCCGGCCGGGCGGTGTCATATGCGTGAACCCGACGCCATAGCCGGAACGCGCAGCCGCAAGCGCACCGCGCAGCCGAATCTGTCGCGCCGGGCCCCACAAGGACTGATGTCGCCCTGGGGCGGGCGCTGTTCGCGGATTTCTAAATTGTGTCAACGATGCAACAAGGGTCATCAAACTCTTAGGAAAACCGCAATAAATGATGCGTTCCGCCACCCCGAAAGTAGTCTTGTTTCCGATTCGGCTCCAAGGAGTTGCCTTTTCGGGATGGCTGCTTGGCTGGAAGTGGGCGTCGGTGAACGAACGCCGGCCGATCAGGGGGATGGAACTCGCACCGATACGGGCGATGCCGGCACACCGGCGCGGAACAGATCGTGCAATCGCAGGGGGCACAATGTCGAAGTCTTTTGAACGCGAGTTGATGACGGGCGGCAGCCGCCTGGCCCTTGTCGCCGCCTCGCTGCTGGTGGCCGCCGGGCTGACGGGCGCCGCCCAGGCGCAGGAGCAGGCCTCACCGCAGCAGACGGCCCAGGCCACCGACAGCAAGGTGGAGGAGATCGTCGTCACGGGCACGCGCCTCGGCACCACGGTCGAGAACGCGCAGACCCCCCTCCAGGTGATCACCGCCGAGGACTTCCAGATCCGCGGCGAGACGGCCCTGTCGGACGCCCTGCAGAAGACGCCGGCGCTGCGCTTCTCGCTGAACACGGAATCGTCGGCCAACGAGGCCCAGCAGGTCGTCGGCCGCACCACGCTGAACCTGCGCGCCCTCGGTGCCGCGCGCACGCTGGTGCTGGTGAACGGCCGCCGCCACGTGGCGGGCGTGCCGGGCTCCGCCTCGGTCGACACGCAGAGCATCCCGGCCGGCCTGGTCGAGCGGGTGGACATCCTGACCGGCGGCGCCTCGGCCATCTACGGCTCCGACGCCGTCACCGGTGTCGTGAACTTCATCCTGAAGAAGGACTTCGAGGGCAACCAGACCGAAGTCCAGTACGAGATCTCGGACGAGGGCGACGGCGCCAAGGTCTATGTCTCGCACCTCGTGGGTCAGAACTTCGCCGGCGGCAAGGGCAACTTCACGATCGGCGCCCAGTACGAGGACCGCAACGGCATCCGCTACAAGGACCGGCCGTTCACCGCGAACAACAATACGACGGCGACGCTGACCAACCCGGATCTGACCTATCAGATCGGCGACCCGCTGCCGCCGGGCGTCACCCCGGCGCAGGCGATCGGTCGCACCATTCTGAGCGGGACGAACCCCCGGTTTGCAGGCACGCCACAGGCCCTGATCGACCGGGCGCGCAACGCCGCCCCGCAGCGGATCGGCCGCGACTACCGGTTCTCCATCTCGACGCTCGGCGGCTTGCTCGCGTTCGACCCGTTCAGCGACTTCGCCCCTCGTAACAGCTCCGTTTCGCTGCTCGACATCGACCGGAATGGCGTCTCCGACTGCCAGCAGAGCTTCATCGGACGGAACGTCGGACCGAGCTTCGCGGGCGGCTGCTGGATCGTCGAGCCCGGTACGAATGCCGTGCGTCCGTTTCGCGACGGCCTGATCGCCGACGCCATCAACCAGTTCGGCGGAGACGGTGCGCCGCAGAGCACCGACGGTGACACGCTGACCCCGGACACCACCCACTTCTCCGGCCACTTCACCGGCCGTTACGAGGTCAGCCCGTACTTCCGCCCGTACATCGAGGCGAAGGCCGTCTACAACCGCGGCCGCGAGTACCGGTTCTACAACACCTTCGACGACACCATCCTGATCAGGCTGGACAACCCGTTCATCCCGGCCTCCCTGCGCGCGCTGGCACAGCAGGAGATCGCGGCGCGCCGGGCGGCCAACCCGGCCTACAATGCCGACGATTTCCTGATCACGATGGCGCGCGACCACACCGACATCTTCGATCCGCTGATCCAGAGCACGCGGCGCACCTATCGTGGCGTTCTAGGCTTCGATGGCGAGTTCGAGAATGGCTGGACGTACGATCTCTCGGTCAACTACGGCCGTACCGAACAGACGGTCATCGGCTTCAGCCGCGTGCGCGACCGATTCTTCGCCGCGACGGACGTGACCGTGGACCCGCGCACCGGCCAGCCCGCCTGCCGCATTTCGGTCGACGGCACCCGCCCGCTCGCAAGCTTCCTTGATCCCGGCGCGTTCAGCCCGGTCGCGCCGATCAGCTACAACCCGGCCGACTGCGTGCCGCTGAACCTCTTCGGCGTCGGTAACTCCTCGCAGGAAGCCCTGGCCTTCCAGCGCTACCGGAACGAGTCGAACGCGGTAATCCAGCAGACCGTCGCCTCGGCCGTGCTGACCGGCGACAGCGAGCAGCTGTTCTCCCTGCCGGGCGGCCCGATCGGCTTCGCCGTCGGTGCGGAGTGGCGCAAGGAGGAAAGCG
This sequence comes from Rhodospirillaceae bacterium, assembly GCA_029267445.1. GTDB lineage: Bacteria > Pseudomonadota > Alphaproteobacteria > Azospirillales > Azospirillaceae > JAJUIU01. Next base: position 6,156 of record JAJUIU010000073.1, on the reverse strand, counting down.
ACTTCCAGCCGGACGAGCTGGACCGCAACGGCAATGCCTTCGAGCGGCGTCGGGTCTCGCCCGTCACAGGCGAGTTCAACGTGAAGGAGGCCTTCGCCGAAATCGGCCTGCCGCTGCTTGCCGACCTGCCCTTCGTCAAGCTGCTGAACGTGACCGCCGCCGGCCGTATCGGCGACTACTCCACGATCGGCTCGGTCAACGCCTGGAAGGTGGACGGCACCTACGCGCCGCTGGACGACATCCGCTTCCGCGCGAGCTTCAGCGAGACGATCCGCGCCCCAAACATCGCGGAGCTGTTCACCGGAGCGCAGTCGGTCAACTCCAATCCGCGCGACGTCTGCCTCCAGGAGAACATCAACCTGGGCCCCAACCCGGCGAACCGTCTGGCGAACTGCAGCGCCGCCTTCGGCCGGAACCTCGCCGTGCAGCCACATAACAACCGCCGCACGGCCCAGTTCGCCGGCACCCGGGCGGGCAACCCGAACCTGACCGAGGAGACGTCGGAGTCCTGGACCGTGGGCGGCGTTCTGACGCCGACCTTCCTGGACGGTTTCTCGGTCGCGGTGGACTACTGGCACATCAAGATCGAGGACGCGATCCAGGCGGTGACGCAGAACGACATCGTGGCGAGCTGCTATGACGCGCCCTCGCTCGACAACCCGTTCTGCGCCCTGTTCGGCCGCAACCTGACCGGCACGCCGGCCACCAACCCGCAGTTCGGCTGGATCAACCGCATCCTGCAGACGGACATCAACTACGCCGGCCTGGAAGCGGCGGGCATCGACTTCGAGGTGAACTACGGCTTCGACCTCGAGGCCATCGGCCTGCCGGCCAACGCCGGCTCGCTGTTCCTGAACGTCTCGGGCACCTGGGTGGAGAAGCGCAACGACTTCCCGTTCCCGTCCGAGCCGACCCGCGCCAACCCCGCGCTGGGGGAACTGGACCGGCCGAAGTGGGCGGGCAGCGGCACGGCCACGTACGAGGTGGATGCCTGGGCGCTCAGCTGGAGCAGCCGCTACTACGGCAACACCGCGCTGCGCGGCGTGCAGATCGAGACGGCGCGGGAGTGGACCCCGGCCTTCTCGGGTTCCGCCTGGGTGCACGACGCCAGCGTGCGCTACGACTGGTCGGAGAAGCTGACCCTGATCGCCGGCGTGAACAACGTGTTCGAACGCGACCCGTTCTTCACCGAGTTCTCGTCGCCGGCCTCGGCACTGGGTCGGACCTTCTTCCTCCGGGTCTCGGCCAACTACTGATCCGGGGTACGGGCGGGCCGGGCGACCGGCCCGCCCCATCCGGGCATCGTCGACGGGGCGGCTTCGGCCGCCCCGTTCCGTTTCCGGACCACGGCGCTTCAGCCGCAGCAGCGCACCCGGCCGACGGCGACGCCGAGGCGCGTCTTCACCGGAGGTTCGACGACGGAGCCCAGCCGCTCCCACTCCGCATCGCCGATCAGGCCCATCGCGCGCAGGACCGCCGCCGCCGCCGGGCCGGCAGCACGGGTGGTGCCGTCCTCCACCTTCACGGCGAGGCCGATCCCGGCCTCCGGCACGACGGCGCAGCAGACCCCCTCCGCCCCCGCCTTGGTCAGGATGCGGGAACCAACGCCATTCATGAAATCGGTGTCGAAGGTCGCCGTCCCGCTGATCAGCAGGGGATGCGCACCCCAGGCGGCGGTGATCCGGGCCGCCGCCTCCGCCCGCGCCGACCGCAGACCCGACGGGTCGGCGAGCCGCGCCATCGCAAGCGCCAAGGCCGGCAGCGGCATGCCGATGGTGGGGATGGCGCAGCCGTCGATGCCCCAGGGTGCGTCCGTCAGGTCGATGTCCGCCATCTCCCCCACCACGGCGCGCAGGCGCCGCTGCACCGGATGGTCGTAGGCGGCATAGCCCCGCGTCGGCTCGCCCAGGTGCAGCGCGGTGGTCAGGAACCCGGTGTGCTTGCCGGAGCAGTTGTTGTGGATCGGGGTCGGCGCCTCCCCCCTGCGGACGAGATCCTCCGCCGTGGCGGGATCGTAGGGGGCGTGGACACCGCACTCCAGGTCGCCCGGGCCCAGACCGATGCGCGATAGCCAGGCGGCGACACGCTCCGTCTGCGCCGGCTCCCCGCCATGGGAGGCGGCGGCCAGGGCCAGTTCCTCGGACGTGACGGCATAGGCGTCGGCGGCACCCGTCTCGATCAGGGGCAGCGCCTGCACCGCCTTCACCGCCGAGCGGGGATAGACGGGCGCCTCGACATCGCCCCGTACATACAGCCTGCGGCCGTCCGCGCGCACGGCGACGGCGCGCACGCGGTGCCGGCTTTCCGCCAGCGGCCCGCGCGTCACCTCGACGATCATCGGCGCCGCGCCGTTGCTTCCGGACCCCATGGACAATCCTCCCCTGGCCGTCGCGCGCGGCCTTGGCGCCCATATGCCGGGACGGCCGCGGGCCTCGCAAGCGCGCGCCCCGCAGCCCAGACCTGACCGCATGCGCCGGTCGCCCCATTGCGATTTGGTGGTAGTCTGCGGCACCTTGTTAACAGATTTCGCGGAACATGCGGGGGGCTCGCGGAACCGCCCACATCGTCCCAGCGACCGGTCGCCATGCAGAAAAGCCTCATCCTCCTCGCCTCCGCCGTCATCACGGCCCTCGCCCTGTCGTTCGCCGTGCTTTTGCACGCCGCCGGCCGCGAGGACGAGCGGGAGGCCCAACGGTCCCGCCAGCAGGTCGAGGCGGCCCTCGCCGCCGAGATCGACCGCCTGGTCGCCGCCGTGCGCGACTACGCCGTATGGAACGAGGCGGCGGACCGGATCGGGCCGGTGCCCGACCTGGACTGGATCGAGGCGAACTTCAACGCCCTGACGATCGACAACCATGCGCTGTCCTCCCTGCTGGTCGTCGGGCCGGATGGTGCGCTCCTCGCCCGCGCCGCCGGCGGCGGAGCCGACCGGGCGGATCGTGGCGCCGTCGCGATGCCGCCCTGGGCGCAGCCGCTGCTCGACCGGGTGCGGACCGCCGCCGACACGCTGGAGGCGCAGGCGGGTGGTTTCGTTCTGGTGGACGGGGTCCTCACCGCCGTGTCCGCGTCCCTGGTCGCCGACGAGGAGGGCGGGCTGCGGCTGCCCGCCGACCGGGCGCCGGTCGTCCTGTTCGTCCGGGCGCTGGATGCTGAGGCGCTGGCCCGCATCCAGGAGCGCGCCGGGGTGACGGGCCTGCGCCACGGGACGGATGTGGCGGCGGCAGTGGGCCAGCTCGTCGCCGCGCTGGAAGGGGCCGACGGCGGCGGGGCCGGTGCGCTGTCATGGTCCCCGGGTCGGCCGGGCCGGGACCTCATCGCCGGCGCGCTGCCCTGGCTGTCCATGGGTGGCATCGCCATCCTGGTGGCGACGGCGCTGCTGCTGATGCGGATCGCGGACACCACGCGCAGCCTCGAGACGGCGAACCGGGGCTTGAAGGCCGCCAGCGACGAGAGCCGGTCGATCGGGGACGCCGCCCCCTTCCCGCTCGCCGTCATCCGGCTGACCTCGGGGGAGATCGTTTTCGCGAACCGGGAGATGCGCACGTTGCTGGGTCTCGCGGACGAACGGCCGGCCGGCGTCACGGTGCCGGATTTCCTCAGCGACCCCGGCCTGCTGGAGCAGTTGTTCGAGCAGGACGCGGCGCTTGGCGACACGCTGTCCCGGCAGACGGTGGTCAACGGGCCGGAGGAGGCCTTCCCGGCGGAGGTGGCGGCCCGGCGCGGCAGCGTCGGCGGCGAGGCGATGCTGATCCTGACCGTCCGCGACCTCCGGCCGGAGATCGAGGCGGCCCGAATCCGCCGCATCGCGGAGGAGCGGCTGCTGCGGGCGGAGGCCGATCGGGCGCGCACCACCATCCTGGAGGTGGAGACGCGTCTGCTCCGCCCGCTGCTGTTCGAGCTGGTGACGGCGCTGCTGGCCAGCCGCGATGCGCGCGAGGCCCTGCTGAGCGTGGCGCAGACCGCCCGTCAGGCGGTCCGGGGCCAGGCCACCGTGCTGGCCCGCGCGACCCTGGCCGACGGTGCCGCCCTGGAGGTGATCCTGGACGGTGGGCACGGGGGTGCCGCCGAGCTGCTGGCCCCGTTCGCCGACAGGCTGGCGGCGGAGGATCTGGAGGGCCCCATCCTGGCCGGCGGCTCCCGGTCCCGCAGACCGGGGCAGGCGGCACCCAAGCCGTTCCGCACCGTCGTCGCCGTTCCGCTGCCGGGCCTCGCGGGCGGGCTCGTGCTCGCCAGCGAGGAGCCGGACGCCTTTAGCGACGGCGATCTGGAGGTGCTGCAGGCGCTGGCCGGCACGGTCGTGATCGCGCTGAGGGCGCGGCCCGGCGATGCGCGGACGGCCCCGAAAACGCCGCGCCGCAGGATCAAGGCCTGATCGGAGGCCCCCGCGTCAGGCGGCGCCGAACAGCCGGGCGACGCGGCGCGCCACCCGTCCGGGACGCGGGGGCGGCGCCTCCCCCGGCGTGACCAGCCGCCGCGTGTCTGTGCAGAACACGGGGCGGCCGGACAGGTCCGCGATCTCCACCGCCTGCCACGCGTCGCTTTCGATGAACAGGTCGGCGCCGGTGCGGACATAGGCGTCCGCCTTGTGCCGGCCGTAGTTGCCCTGGCCGCGCCGCGCCGCCGCGTCGGGCAGGTCACGCATGAACAGGCCGCCATGCCGGATCCCGTGCCGCGCCAGCCAGGCCTCCGTCTCCGGCCGGTAGCGCTCCAGCCGGTTCGTCACCAGCCAGCCCACCTCGATCGGGGCGAGGACGCGGGGTCCGGCCTCGCGCAGGAACGACAGGTAGCGCTGGCCGTCATCGTTCTCCGCGTCGGTGGGATCGGGGCACAGCACCCCGTCGATGTCGACGCAGCAGCGGGCCAGCCCCGGCGCCTGCATGACGTTCCATTGCAGCGCGCGCGGCTGGGCCAGCGCCTCGTGGTGCAGGTCGACGGCCCCCTCCATCCCCGGCCGCGCATAGACGGCGGCGTAGCGGATGGGGTGATCCAGCCCCGCCGCCGCCACCGCCGCCCGCACCCGCGCCAGGGTGGCGCCGGTGTCGACGACGTCGTCGACGATCAGGATGCGCACCGGGTCCGGCGCCGTCAGGTCGACATGGCGCACGCTGCGGTGCCCATGGTTCAGCAGCCGCCGGGTGACCAGCCCGTCCACATCCGTCATCGGCGTGCCGATGTGGAGGGCCAGCAGGTTCGCCACCAGCAACCCGCTTCGCGGAACACCGACCACCAGATCGACCTCCGCCTGGAGCCGGGGCTTCCAGGCGAGCACGGCCTCGTTCAGGTCCTGCATGGAGCGGTAGTTCATGGGCTGACCCGCATGTCCGCCGTCGTCCGCCGGGTGCGGCCGTCCCCGGCCTCCGCACCCGGCAGGCCGCGCAGGGCCGGCATGGCGCGGCCCTGCAGCCGCCGCTCCAGCGCGAAGCGCAGCGCGTAGACCGCCCCGTTCAGCCGGTCCGCCAGGCCCGGGCGGCCGGCGCCGCCGGGATAGACCATCGACCGGTCGCGCGCGCAGAAGACGGGGCGCCCCACTTGGCGCGCGATCGCCGCCGCCGCCGCCGGTTCATCCTCCAGGAACAGCCACGCGCGGGACCGGGCGTAGGCCTCGGCCTTGCGCCGGACCGCCTGCCCGGGCGTCTCCCCGTCCGGCGCCATGGACAGGCCGCGATAGCCGATGCCGTGCCGCGCGAGCCACGCCTCGGTCCGCGCCCGCAGCCGTTCCGGCCGCGCCGTCACCAGCCATCCCAGCCTGACCGTCGGGCGGACCAGCGGCAGCGGGTCGTCGCCGACATCGTCCATCGCCGAGGCGCCCATCCTTGGGCAGAGGACGCCGTCGATCTCCAGGCAGCTCAGCTCGAGATACGGGTGGTGCATGAGGTTCCACTCGAAGGCGCGGGGCGAGGGCAGCATCTCCGCCCAGCTGTCGACCGACCCGCGCCGCCCCGGCCGGACATAGACCGCCCCGAAGATCAGCCGATGCGGCAGCTCCGCCCGGGCGAGGCGTTCGCGCGTGCGCACCAGCTCCTTCCCGGAATAGACGCTGTCGTCCACCACCAGGACGGTGCGCGGTCCGGGTCCCAGCCGGCGCGCCGTCTCCGGATCGCCGGGCGGCCCCAGCAGCCGCCCGGCGACCAGCCCCTCGACATCCGTCATGGGCAG
>JAJUIU010000023.1 GCA_029267445.1 Rhodospirillaceae bacterium | reverse complement strand
GGTTGTTATGCCAATTGCTTTAAAAATATTCAAATACGGGCATAAGGCTCTCATTTGGTCATTGCTTGGCACAATCGTCCTTTACACAGGGCCGCGATGTCGCCCGCCGCCGTGCCGCCGAAGGTGAAGCCGCCCTCCACGGGCCGGATGCGCGCCTCCGCCTCCGCCGCGACGACATCGCCCGCGCGGGCGACCAGGGCGCCGGTCCAGTCGGTCGGCGGGCCGTCGCCCTCCAGCGTGACCGTCACCGGCGGGCGGCCCGGAATCTCCAGCAGTCCGGCCATGACGCCGTTCGCCGGCTCCTCCACCCGCAGGTCGAGCGTGAGGCGCCGGCCCGGCACATAGGCCGCCTTCAGCGCGGCCTCGCCGGGACTGTCGTCGATCCGGCGCACCGTCAGCGCCACCTCTCCGCCGGGATCGCCCGCCGGCACGACGGCCGATACCTCCGCCGCGATGACGGCGCCCTGGCCGCCCAGCAGGGCGGGGCCAAGCTCCGCCCGCGCGATCTCCAGCCGGTCGAGTTCGACCGAGACCGGAAGCTGGAAGGGTCCGCCCTCCTCGGCCGTCGGCTCCGGCTCCTCAGGGCTTGCGGGGGCGCGGGCGACGATGACGTTGCGCGCCGCCAGCAGATCGACCTGGACGGTGCGGGTCAGCAGCGCCAGCGGCGACCAGTCGAGCCGCACCCCCTCCAGCGTCAACCAGACACCCTCCGCGTCCGCCAGCGTGACCGTCCCGGCCCTGAGGTCGAAAATCCCGCCCTCCGCGTCCCGGATGGAGAGGCCGGGTACCGCCTGCTCCGCCCGGGTCAGCACGAAGGCGCGGCCCGACCCCGTCGACAGCCATGCGAGCGCCCCGCCCACGATCAGCGCCAGCGCCAGCAGCAGTCCGCCGACGATCCACAGGGTCCATTTCACCACGGGATGCATGCGCGCGCGGCCCCTCAGAACGCCTGTCCGATGCTGACGTAGAACGCCCAGGCGCTGTCGCCCGCGCGGCGGTTGATCGGCACCGCGAAATCCACCCGGATCGGCCCGATGGCCGTGTAATAGCGGGCGCCGATGCCCGCACCCCACCGCAGCTCCTCGTTCAGCTGCGGGTACTCGCTGCGGTAGACGTTGCCGCCGTCGATGAATCCAACCACGCCGATGCTCTCGCTGAACCGGTAGCGCAGCTCGCCGCTCACCTCCAGCAGCGACAGGCCGCCCAGCGGGTCGCCGTCGGGGCCGATGGGACCGACCTCCTGGAACCCGAACCCTCTGATGGAACCGCCGCCGCCCGCGTAGAAGCGCTTGTCGGCGGGCACGTCGAACAGTCCGCCAAGCCCGATGATTGCGCCGTAGCTGCCGCGCACCGCCGCCACCAGCTCTCCGTCGCCCGCGAGGTTGAAATAGGTGGAGCCGCCAAGGCGGCCGATGACGAAGCTGCCGCTGTCGCCGAGAAGCGACGCGTATGGGGTGGCCGCCGCGTTCAGCCGGAAGCCCCGGCTGGGGTCCAGCGGGTCGTCCGTGCGGTCGAAGGTGAGGGCGCCCGGAACGCCCAGCAGGGTGTTCGTGGTCGACTGCTCCCCCTCGTCGATGCGCGACTGCTCCAGCGTCAGGCCCAGGCTGCCGGTCAGGCCCTTGGCGATTGGCCGGCTGACGATGCCGGACAGCACCAGCGCGTTGCGGCGGAACGCGTCCGGACGCTCGGAGATCGCCTGGACCGAGAGGTCCAGCGTCTGGCGCCGGGTCAGGAAGTCCCGCTCGGTGAAGGTGGCGCCGACCGTGTAGTCGAACTCGCCGGGGTCGGTGAACTCGCTGCGACCCACCCCGGCGATGGTGGCGCCGACGCGGAACCGCTCCGCCCCGCCCAGCAGGTTGCGGTGTCCCCAGTAGACGTTGGCGGCGGCGCCGTCCTCCGTCCCGTAGCTGACGCCGAAACCGACGAACCGCATCGGCCGCTCGGTCACGGTGATGGTCACGGGCGTCAGCCCGTCTGGTCCGGCCCGTTCCTCCGACAGCCGCACCCGCACGCCGCTGAACACACCCAGATCGACCAGCGCCTGCCGCGTCTCCTCCAGCCGTTCGGGATCGTAGGCGTCGCCGCTGTTGTAGCGCAGGCGGCGCAGGACCGCCTCCTCCTCCACCTGCTCCAGGCCGGACACGCGCGCCTCGCCCAGCCGGACGGCGGGGCCGGGATCGACCACATAGACCACCCGCATGGTCCGCTGTGCGTGATTCACCTGCGCCTGCAGATCGACCACCCTGGCATAGGGATGGGCGCGCCGGGCCAGGATGCCGGAGATGGCGTCGCCGGCACTCTGCACGTCCGGGCCCCGCGCCGGGGCGCCGATGGCGAGGCCCAGCTCCTTCGCGGTGATCGGCCCTCCGGGAATCGCTCCGCCGTCGGCCGCCCGCACCTCCACCTCGGCGATTTCGTACCGCGGGCCGGGGTCGACCGCGATCCGGACCCTGGCCGGACGGGCATCGGCGTCCACCGCGATGTCCAGGCTCGCCAGATAATAGCCCTCCGACCGCAGGGCCGCGTTCAGCCTGTCGCGGTCGGCGTCGGCGCGCCGGCGCAGTCCCAGGGTGGAGGGCGGCGGGTCCTCTCTCAGGCCGACCAGGCGGGAGACATCGGTCAGGAGGTCGCGCAGGTCGTCGTCCTCAACGCCCGTGATCTCCGCCTCATAGGGAACGCCCCCGTTCTGGGCGAACGCCGGTGCCGCCCACGCCGCCGCCCACAGCAGTGCCATGGCCAGCAGCGACGGGATCAGATGGCGGGGCGTGGGGGCGGGAAGGGGCGGGCGGCGCATCTTGCTCGGCGACACGGGTGAGGGCGGCACGGGAAGGCGGGCGTGGCGGGAGGGACCCCCTGTTCCACGCGCGGGGGCATGACGGAGGGTCAACACGGCTTGCAACGATATGACCCTGAAACCCGTCGGGAAAACCGGACCGAACGGGTGAGGCCATCCGGAAGGGGCCGCGCCCGCGCCAGGATCAAGGCCGGAATATGTGACATCGGCCGGTTCCGCAACCCTGCTTCCGCCTGGGCGCGGGGGCTGGGCCTTCCCGAACTAGGCCGTCCGCACTATATTGCGGCGCAATCGAAACAGCCCGGCCCGTCCCCGCCGCCTCCGACAGGCGTTCCCGGACGGTGCCGGGCGTTTCACATGCGCGGGCGGGGCCGACGGGGGCCGCCCCCGCCCAAGCGACCCGGACGGTGAACTCATGGAATTGCGCAACATCGCCATCATCGCGCACGTCGACCATGGCAAGACGACCCTGGTGGACATGCTGCTGAAGCAGTCGGGCACGTTCCGCGAGAACCAGCAGGTCGCCGAGCGGGCGATGGACAGCAACGACCTGGAGCGCGAGCGCGGGATCACCATCCTGGCCAAGTGCACCAGCGTCGTCTGGAACGGCACTCGCATCAACATCGTCGACACGCCGGGCCACGCCGACTTCGGCGGCGAGGTCGAGCGCATCCTCAACATGGTGGACGGTGTGTGCCTGCTGGTGGACAGCGCCGAGGGGCCGCTGCCGCAGACCAAGTTCGTGCTGGGCAAGGCGCTCAAGCTCGGCATGCGGCCCATGGTGGTCATCAACAAGATCGACCGCCAGGACGCCCGGCCCGACGAGGTCCACAACGAGATCTTCGACCTGTTCGCGGCACTCGACGCCAGCGACGAGCAGCTCGACTTCCCCACCCTGTTCGCCTCGGGCCGCAACGGCTGGGCCGTGTGGGACCTGAACGACGAGCGCAAGGACCTGACGCCGCTGTTCCAGCTGGTCGTGGACCATGTCCCGGCCCCGAAGGTGGGTGGGGTGGACGAGCCGTTCCGCATGCTGGCGACCACGCTGGAGGCGAACCCTTATCTCGGCCGCATCCTGACGGGCCGCATCCAGTCTGGGCGGATCAAGACCAACATGGCGATCAAGGCGCTGTCCCGCGACGGCAAGCTGATCGAGCAGGGCCGTGCTTCCAAGGTGCTGGCCTTCCGGGGCCTGGAGCGCGTGCCGGTGGAGGAGGCGGAGGCGGGCGACATCATCGCCATCGCCGGCCTGACCAAGGCGACCGTGGCCGACACCATCTGCGACATGGCGGTGGAGACGGCTCTGCCGGCCCAGCCGATCGACCCGCCGACGCTCGCCATGACCTTCAGCGTCAACGACAGCCCGCTGGCGGGCCGCGAGGGCGACAAGGTCACCAGCCGCATGATCCGCGACCGTCTGTTCCGCGAGGCGGAGGGCAACGTGGCCCTGCGCATCCGCGAGACGGAGAACGCGGACGCCTACGAGGTGGCGGGCCGGGGCGAGCTGCAGCTCGGCATCCTGATCGAGACCATGCGCCGCGAGGGTTTCGAGCTGTCGATCAGCCGTCCGCGCGTGGTGATGAAGACCGACGCGGCGACCGGCCAGCGCCAGGAGCCGATCGAGGAGGTCGTGATCGACGTGGACGAGGAGTTCTCGGGCATCGTCGTCCAGAAGCTGAACGAGCGGAAGGGCGACATGCTGGAGATGAAGCCGTCCGGTGCGGGCAAGCTCCGCCTCGTCTTCCACGTGCCGAGCCGCGGCCTGATCGGCTACCAGTCTGAGTTCCTGACCGACACGCGCGGCACCGGCGTGATGAACCGCCTGTTCCATGACTACGCGCCGTACAAGGGCCCGATCCCGGGCCGCCGCAACGGCGTGCTGATCTCCAATTCCGAGGGCGAGGCCGTGGCCTACGCCCTGTGGAACCTGGAGGATCGAGGCCCGATGATGATCGAGCCGGGCTGGAAGGTGTACCAGGGCATGATCGTGGGCGAGCACACCCGCGACAACGACCTGGAGGTGAACGTGATGAAGGCCAAGCAGCTGACCAACATCCGCACCACCTCCAAGGACGAGGCGATCCGCCTGACCACCCCGATCCGGATGACGCTGGAGAAGGCGCTGTCCTACATCCAGGACGACGAGCTGGTGGAGGTCACGCCCAAGTCCATCCGCCTGCGCAAGAAGCTGCTGGACCCGAACGACCGCAAGCGCGCCGAGAAGCAGGCCGAGGCGGGCTGATCCCCGCCACCTTCGCCGACCGCAAGCGTTCCGAAGACCCCCGCCGGCCCCCGGCGGGGGTCTTGCCTTATTGACATATCGTTAGGTCATATCATTTGTGCAGAGAAGGATGCGGCGGGGCCGGAATGGGCCGGACGGGGATGACGGCGGAGTTCGAGCGGTTCTGGGACGAGATCGGCACGGTGCCGCTGGACAGCCTTCCGCTGGCCGAGATGGATTCCCGCGTCCGTCTGCTCGTGGAGCGGTACAAGGCGCTCTGTGGCCCCGACGGCCGCATTCCCGGCCGTCAGGATATCGACCCGGCCGATCTGACGGCGGTCTTGCCGGTGCTGCACATGATGGACGTGGTGCCCGGGTCGCCCCGTCGCTTCCGCTACCGTCTGGTCGGCACGCGTCTGGTGACCCAGATCGGCCGCGACATCACCGGCACCTACATGGACGAATACAAGGGCGGCGTGGACGCCGCCCACCGCTCCGCCAACCATGTGGTCGACCACCGGGCCATGAGCTGGCGCCGGGGCCAGCCGCTGCTGCCGCACCTGCCGGAATACAAGTGGCTGGAACGCCTGCTGCTGCCGCTCGCCCGCGACGGGCGGAACGTGGACATGACAATCGGCGTCACCGTCCTGGTCGACCGGCCCACCGGCTGACGGCCTGACCTGCATCAATTCGAGAGGGGGTAACCCGGTTGCAGCGGGTGGTGCGCTTGCGCCCTTTGCCCGAGTCCCTCTAATCTTCGGCCAAAAGCCTGTATCCACGAACAATTCTCCAGGAGGAGCACACCATGGTCGATGTCGTGATCGCGGGAGCGGCGCGGACGCCGATCGGCGCCTTCAACGGCGGCCTCAGCAGCGTGCCGGCGCATGTCCTCGGCGAGGCGGCGATCCGGGAGGCCTTGAAGCGCGCCCATGTCGACCCGGCCGAGGTGTCCGAGGTCGTGCTTGGGCAGGTTCTGACCGCCGGCACGGGCCAGAACCCGGCCCGTCAGGCCGCCATCGCCGCCGGCGTTCCGGTCGAGCGCACCGCCTATGCCATCAACCAGCTCTGCGGCTCCGGTCTGCGCACCGTGGCGCTGGGCTATCAGGCGATCGCGATGGGCGACGCCGAGATCGTCGTCGCCGGCGGGCAGGAAAGCATGTCCCAGGCGCCGCACTGCATGCATCTTCGCGGCGGCACCAAGATGGGCGACGCCGCCATGATCGACACCATGATCAAGGACGGGCTGTGGGACGCCTTCAACGGCTACCACATGGGCAACACGGCCGAGAACGTCGCCGAGAAGTGGCAGATCACCCGCGAGCAGCAGGACGCCTTCGCGGCGGCCAGCCAGCAGAAGGCGGAGGCCGCCATGAAGGCCGGCAAGTTCAAGGACGAGATCGTTCCGGTCACCATCCAGACCCGCAAGGGCGACGTGGTGGTGGACACCGACGAGCATCCCAAGCACGGCACCACCGTCGAGGCGCTTCAGAAGCTGCGGCCCGCCTTCAAGAAGGACGGCTCCGTCACCGCCGGCAACGCGTCGGGCATCAATGACGGGGCGGCCATCGCCGTGCTGATGAGTGCCGCCAACGCCGAGAAGCGGGGTGTCACGCCGCTCGCCCGCAGTGTCTCCTGGGCCACTGTCGGCGTCGATCCGGCGATCATGGGCTCGGGCCCGATCCCGGCCAGCCGCGAGGCCCTGCGCAAGGCCGGCTGGAAGGCCGACGACCTCGACCTCGTGGAGGCGAACGAGGCCTTCGCCGCCCAGGCCTGCGCCGTGAACAAGGACCTGGGCTGGAACCCGGACATCGTGAACGTGAACGGCGGCGCCATCGCTCTGGGCCACCCGATCGGCGCGTCGGGTGCCCGCGTCCTGGTCACGCTGCTGCATGAGATGCAGAAGCGGAACGCCAAGAAGGGTCTGGCCACCCTGTGCATCGGCGGCGGCATGGGTGTCGCGCTCTGCGTCGCCCGCGACTGACCTTCGGATCGCCCCGGCCCCCCCGGAAAGAGGGCCGGGGCGATCTGTTTCAGCCAGCGCAACCTTGAGAATCAAAACTGGGGGGAAACAACATGGCACGCGTAGCAGTGGTCACCGGCGGCACCCGCGGCATCGGCGAGGCGATCTCCGTCGGGCTGAAGAACGCCGGATACAAGGTGGCGGCGAATTATGCCGGCAACGACGAAAGGGCGCGGGAGTTCAGCCAGCGCACCGGGATCGGCGTCTACAAGTTCGACGTCTCCGACTTCGCGGCCTGCGCCAACGGCATCAAACAGATCGAGGCCGACCTGGGCCCCGTGGACGTGCTGGTCAACAACGCCGGCATCACCCGTGACACCACCATCCACCGCATGACCTACGAGCAGTGGAACGAGGTGATCCAGACCAACCTCACCTCCTGCTTCAATATGTGCCGGGCGGTGATCGAGGGCATGCGGGAGCGCAGCTTCGGCCGCATCGTCAATATCGGCTCCATCAACGGGCAGGCCGGCCAGTACGGGCAGGTCAATTACGCCGCGGCCAAGTCCGGCATCCATGGCTTCACCAAGGCGCTGGCCCAGGAAGGTGCGGCCAAGGGGATCACCGTGAACGCCATCGCGCCCGGCTACATCGACACGGACATGGTCCGCGCCGTGCCGCCGAACGTGCTGGAGAAGATCGTCGCCAAGGTGCCGGTCGGTCGGCTGGGCAAGGCCGACGAGATCGCGCGCGGCGTGCTGTTCCTGGTGGCGGACGACGCCGGCTTCATCACCGGCTCCACCCTGTCCATCAACGGTGGCCAGCACATGTACTGATCCCGTCCGCCCCGGTGGACGCCGCGACGGCCTCCGGGGCGACCCGGGGGCCGTTGGCGTTCGTGCCCACCCTTGCGGGGCGGTGGCGCGCACCGCTACCAATTCCCGAATGTCCACCTCCACCCCAGCACAGCAGGGCCATCCCGGCCACCCCCGCGTCGGCGTGGGCGTCGTCGTCTGGAAGGGCGACGCGCTGTTGCTGATCCGCCGGGCCAAGCCGCCGGGCGAGGGGCGGTGGAGCTTGCCCGGCGGGCGGCAGGAGCTGGGCGAAACCCTGTTCGACACCGCCTTCCGCGAGGTGCGGGAGGAGGCGGGGGTGGTCTGCCGCCCGACGGGCGTGCTCACCGCCGTGGACAATATCGAGCGCGACGCCGACGGCCGCGTGGCCTTCCACTACACGATCGTGGAGGTGGTGGCGGAGTGGGTCGAGGGCGAGCCGGTCGCCGGCGACGACGCGCTGGCGGCCCGCTGGGCGACGCGTGACGCGTGGGAGGCGCTGGTCGACTGGGCGCCCATGCTGGAGGTGCTCCGCCTCGCCTGGGGGCGGCGGTTCGGCGCCTGAATTCCCCGCCTGGGTCCGGTGCCTGGGCGGGCCAGCCATGTGACGGCCGGCACTTGAGCGTCCTCTCCGCCGGCGCTACCAAGCCGGGCCATGAGCACAGCACCCGTCCTTTCCGATGCCGCCGGCATCCGCCGCGCCACCCTGATCGGCGGCAGCGCCATCCTGATGTGGGCGACGCTGGCGCTGCTGACGCGGCTGGCGGGACCGATCCCGCCGTTCCAGCTCGTCGCCATGGCGTTCGGCGTCGGCGGATTGACCGGGCTCGCCGTGCAGGCGGCGCGGGGGCGGTCGCCCTGGGCGGCGCTGCGCCAGCCGCCGGCGGTCTGGGCGCTCGGGATCGGCGGCCTGTTCGGGTACCATTTCCTCTACTTCCTCGCCCTCCAGACCGCCCCGGCGGTCGAGGCGAACCTGATCAACTATCTCTGGCCGCTGCTGATCGTTCTGTTCGCGGGCCTGCTGCCGGGCGAGCGCCTGGGCCGGCCGCAGCTTCTGGGCGCGGTGGCGGGGCTGGCCGGGACCCTGCTGCTGGTCACGGGCGGTGCGGGCCTGAGCGTGCGGGCGGAGTACCTGACGGGATACCTTGCGGCCCTCGGCTGCGCCGTCACCTGGGCCGCCTATTCCGTGCTGTCCCGCCGGTTCGGCGCGGTGCCGACGGAGAGCGTCATCGGCTTCTGCCTCGCCACGTCGGCGCTGGCGGCCCTCTGCCATCTCGCCTTCGAGACGACGGTCTGGCCGAAGGGCTGGGGCTGGGCGGTGGTGCTGGCCATGGGGCTGGGCCCCGTGGGGGCCGCCTTCTTCGTCTGGGACCACGGGGTGAAGCGCGGCGACATCCAGACCCTGGGCGCCCTCAGCTACGCGACACCGCTGTTGTCCACGGCCCTGCTGATCGTCGCGGGCGACGCCGCCCTGACCTGGCCGGTGCTGGCGGCGGGGCTGCTCATCGTCGGCGGTGCGGTGGTCGCCGGGCGCGGGCTGGCCAAGCGCTAAGCCTCCCGCCGCTCCGCCGCCCGGCTGAAGGCCGGCTGGGCCGCCGGGGCCAGCAGGCCGCGCCGCGCCTTGCGCTTCTCGCGCGCGGCGTTGGCGTAGATCTGCTTGGACGCCTCGATCATGTGCACCCCGGCGAAGGCCCGGAACCAGCGCTCCCCCACCGTCTCCCAGGCGCCCGCACCGGTCAGCAGGAAGCGCGACTGGACCGGCGGCATGAACAGGGCGCAGGTCTCCCGCTCCGGCACGAACATGTTGGCCCGCAACAGGTGCCGCAGCTGGGAGGAGGAATAGGGCACGCCGTGCCCGAACGGCGTCCGGTCGGTCCGCGCCCAGATGCCGCGACGGTTCGGCACCACGGCGATCAGGCGCCCGCCGCCCGCCATGACGCGCCAGATCTCCCGCATCATTGGCTTCAGATGCTCGGTGTATTCCAGCCCATGGACCAGCAGCACCCGGTCGACGCACATGTCCGGCAACGGCAGTTCCGCCTCGTCCGACAGGGCCACCAGTCCCGGCCCCTCCTGCGGCCAGAAGACGACACCCTGGCTCGCCGGCATCACCGCCATCACCCGCTCCGCCTCGTCCCGGAAGGGGCGCAGAAAGGGTGTGGCGTAGCCCAGGCCCAGCACGCGCTGCCCGGTCACGTCCGGCCACAGCTCGCGCATGCGGCGCCGGATCAGGCGGCGCACCACCTGTCCCAGGCTGCCATCGTAGAAATGGCGGAGGTCGACGACGTCGCTGTACATGCCGGGACGCTAACACGCCCCGGTGCCGCTCGGCAAAATCCGGCGGGCGATCACGGACGACCGACGCCGTTCACGTCGTGGTGAGCGGCACCGGAAGAGGCATTGAAACGCCACCGTTTGCGGTAATGTCGTTGTCGACGCCGCAAAGCCGACGCCGCAACGCCCGGACCCCGATGACACTCGCCGCACCGCTGCCGAAGCCGCTCGATCCCGCCAAGTTCCGCGATCCCTTCATCACCGCCAAAGGCGAGAAACGCGCCTCCGTCGCGCTGAAGGTCCTGGAGACGCTCTGGATCAACACCGGCACCCTCTGCAACATCGCCTGCGTCAACTGCTACATCGAATCCAGCCCCCGGAACGACGCGCTGGCCTATATCCGTCGGGCGGAGGTCCGGGATTACCTGGACGAGATCGCGCGCGACGGCCTCGGCACGACGGAGATCGGGCTCACCGGGGGCGAGCCCTTCATGAACCCGGACATCCTGGGCATCCTGGAGGACATCCTGGCCGGCGGCTTCCGGGCGCTGGTGCTGACCAACGCCATGCGGCCGATGCAGCGGCACCAGGCCGCCCTGCTGGACCTCAAGGCCCGCTACGGCGCGCGGCTCGCGCTGCGGGTGTCCGTCGACCATTACGGCAAGGCCGTGCACGAGGCGGAACGGGGCCCGCGCACGTGGGAGCCGATGCTGAAGGGCCTCTCCTGGCTGTCGCGCAACGGCTTCGACCTCGCCGTCGCCGGCCGTGGCCTGTCCGGCGAAAGCCTGGCGCAGATGCGCGCCGGCTACGCCCGCCTGTTCGCCGAGCATGGCATCGCCGTCGATGTGGAGGACCCGGCCCGACTGGTGCTGTTCCCCGAGATGGACGCGCGGGTGGACGTGCCGGAGATCACGGAGGCCTGCTGGGGCATCCTGGACAAGCGCCCGGACGAGATGATGTGCGCCACCAGCCGCATGGTGGTGAAGCGCAAGGGGGCGGAAAGGCCGGCCGTCGTCGCCTGCACGCTGTTGCCCTACGAGCCGCGGTTCGAACTGGGCGCCACCCTGGCCGACGCGTCCGGCGGGGTTCAGCTGAACCATCCGCACTGCGCCAAGTTCTGCGTCCTGGGTGGGGCGAGCTGCAGCGCCAAGTGAGGCGGTGCCGGACACGGTCACCCGGAAAGAAAAAAGCCGGCGGATGACCGCCGGCCCAGGGGACCGTCCCGGATCGGGTCCGGGTTCAGGTTCCAAGAATAGCGGCGTGGCCGTCTCGGGCCCCGAGGGCGCCCGCCCCGAACCGCCAGCTGTTAACGGCGCGAGAATAATCGTTACGTTTCCGGGCGCCAGTGCGCAGTAAAGCGTTCCGCTTCTTCGCCCCATAACGTCACAATTCTGCAACAACACGCCAGTGTGCCAACCGAACCTGTCGGCCGCCGAACGGTTTCAGCCCGCTTCCCCGACCGCGGGCCGCCCCTCCCCCGCGACATGCTCGGCCACGCGGGCGAGGTCGCCGACGAAGCGGAGGAACGCCGCCTCCCGCATGGCCTGATCCTCGATCCGCAGCAGGGAGGACGGGTGCACCGTCGCCATGATCCAGCCCGCCAGCGGGGTGCGCAGGAACTCCCCCCGTCCTTCCGTCACCTTGAACTCCTTGTTGATCAGGGCCTGCGCGGCGGTGGCGCCCAGACAGACGATCCCGGCGGGCGCCACGGCCGCGATCTCCGCCTCCAGCCAGGGCACGCAGGCCAGGATCTCCAGCCGCCCCGGCTTCTCATGCACGCGCCGCCGCCCCTTCCGGACCCATTTGAAGTGCTTCACCGTGTTGGTGACGTAGACCTTGGACCGGTCCACACCGGCATCCGCCAGCGCGCGGTCCAGCAGCTGGCCCGCCGGCCCCACGAACGGCCGGCCCTTCTCGTCCTCCATGTCGCCCGGCTGCTCACCCACGAACATCACCGGCGCCCGCTCCGGCCCTTCGCCGAACACGGTCTGCGTGCCCGTCAGATGCAGTGGGCAGGCGGTGCAGCCGGCGGCGAGGCGGCGCAGCGTGGGGATGGTCCGCTCCGCCGGGTCGGCCGGAAGGTGGCGGGCGGCGCTGTCCGGCGGCTGGCGCGGCGGCATGGATCGGGTCCCCGTCTGTTGGTCCTGCCGATCAGCAACCGGGGAGAAGCTTCGATGTCCCTCCGCACCCTCCAGGACGCCACCGTCGTCATCTGCGGCGCCTCCAGCGGCATCGGCCGGGCCACCGCCCGCGCCTTCGCGCGGCGGGGGGCGAACGTGGTGGTCGCGGCCCGCCGGGGGGACATGCTGGAGGATGTCGTCCGCGAATGCCGCGAAGCCGGGGGCGACGGGCTGGCAGTACCGGCCGACGTGACCGATCCCGGCTCGATCCGCCATCTCGTGGATGCCGCCATCGACGCCTTCGGCGGCATCGACGTCTGGATCAACAATGCCGGCATCGGCGCCGTGGGCTGGTTCGAGGAGGTGCCGCTGGCCGCCCACCGGCGGGTGCTGGAGACGAACCTCATGGGCGCGCTGCACGGCGCCCATGCGGTGATCCCGCACTTCATCGACCGGGGGCGGGGCGTGCTGATCAACACGGCGTCCGTGGGGTCCTGGACCGCACCGCCCCTGGCCGCCTCCTACACCGCCGCCAAGTTCGGCCTGCGCGGGCTGACGGAGGCGCTGCGCCAGGACATGCGCCGCTTCCCGGACATCCATGTCGCCGCGGTCTATCCCTACTTCGTCGACACGCCGGGGCTGGCCCATTTCGGGAACTACACCCGTCGCAGCCTGAACGTCGCCGGGCCCATGCAGCGGCCGGAAACCGTGGCTGGGGTGATGGTGGACGTGGCACTGCGACCGCGCGGAACGGCGTCCGTCGGTCTGATGCCGGTCCTCGGCCGCATCGCCTACGCCCTGGCGCCGGACCTGTTGGGTGGCGCCATGTTCCAGGGGGTGCGTTTCGCCCTGTCGCGGGCGGAGCCGGGGCGGAACGATCCCGGCAACCTGTTCGGCCCGCCGCCAGACCGGCTGAAGGCCGGGGGCGGGGCGCGGCGCGGCCTGGGCTCCGTGCCCAGCTGGGCCGTGGCGGGGGCGGCCGGCCTCGCGGCGCTTGCCGTTGCGGGCCGGGCCCGGCGGCACTAGAGTCGCCGGCAAGGGGCACTGCCATCGGAGGACCGAGCATGAGGATCCCGCCCGCCCGCCTGATCGCCGCCATCGCGTTCGCCGCCTGCCTGCCGCCCGCCGGGGCGCTGGCCCGGGACACCCCGGCCACTCCGGCCGACAAGGGCGAATTCTGCATCCCGCTGACCCAGATCGACCGGACCGAGGTGATCGACAGCCGCACCATCCTGGTCCGCATGAAGGGCGGGCAGGAGGACCGGAAGATCACGCTGATCAACAGCTGCCCCGGCATCCGCTTCAACGGCTTCGCGCACGAGACCTCGATCAACCGCCTGTGCCGCTCCGACACGCTCCGGGTGATCGAACGGCAGGGTGTCGGGGCCGTCTGCGCGATCGAGGCGATCACCCCCATCACCAAGGCCGAGGCGGACGCGCTCGCCGAAAAGCGGGGCTGAGGTTCAGCCGGCGAAGCGGCGCAGCACGGCGGCGGCCTGGGCGACATAGCCGCCGCCATAGATACGGACATGCACCAGCAGCGGGTACAGGTTGTAGACGGGCCGCCGCACATCCTGGAACCCCGGCCGCAGCGGCCTGATCTCCCCATAGCGGCGGAAGAACGGCTCGCCGAAGGTGCCGAACAGGGTGGTGAAGGCCAGTTCCACCTCCGGGTCCGCCCAATGGATCGCCGGGTCGATGAAGGCGGCGATGCGCCCGTCCCGCGCCAGCACGTTCCCGGTCCAGAGATCGCCATGGATCAGCGCCGGCGGGGCGGGCGGCCCCAGCAGCTCCGGCAGTCGCCCGGCCAGCCGCTCCACGCCCCTCACGAACGGCGCGTCCACGGCCCCCTCGTCCCGCGCGACGCGCGCCAGGTGCAAAAGCCGGTGCTCCGCGAAGAACGTGTACCAATTGTCCGTACGCGGGTTCGGCTGGGCCAGCGGGCCGATGCTGGTGTCATAGCCGTAGCCATAGGCGGGGGCGGCGACACCGTGCAGCCGGCCCAGCAGTTCGGCCGCGTGTTCCTGCGCGCGCGCGTCCAGCCGTCCGCCGCCCTCGACATGGGCCATCACCAGCAGGCCGGGTTCGGCATGCCAGACCGGCGGCACAGGCCAGCCCGCGTCGGCAAGGTCGCGCAGCATCGCGGCCTCGAGCTCCAGGCCCGGCCCCGTCTTCGCCACGGCGCGCCGCCCGTCCGCCAGGTCCAGCAGCAGGATGGGTCCGGCATGGCCGGCGCCCATGGGGCGGCTGCCGCGAATGGCGGAACCGTCGACCAGCGGCGGCAGGGGCGGGTGCGTGGGCATCCAGCCACTCTACCCGGACCACGGTTGGCGGCCAACGCCACCGGATGGCGAATTTCGCCACCGCGTGGTGCGGCCAGCCGCCGGAATCGCGGCGGCGTCGTGCGAACCTGAGGATTTCCGCCATGGTCCGGACTTGGCACGCGGTCTGCAAAGGTAGGGACGAAGACGAATTCGACCCCTGGACGACCGGAGACGACCATGACCACCACCGCCGCCACCATCGCCGCCAACGCCGCTTCCACCACCTTCGGCGCCCGCATCATGGACTTCGTTCCGGGTGCCGAGATCATCCCGGCCCTGGCCGCCGGCCTCGTGATGGTGCTCAGCCTGGGCCAGATCTTCTGAGGCCGCCACCGGCCTCCGCGTGACGCGTTCTCTGCCTCCCCTGATCGCCGCGTCTGCCCTGCGGCGACACACCTGGCCCCGCCCGGACCTCCGGCGCGGGGCCCTTCTTTTTCGGCGCGCGGTCCATCCCCATATGCCGAAAGACCCCACCCGCAGTGCGGAAGGGGTGACGTGTATCACTGGCGCCTGATGGTCGCCGCCGGTAGGCTGCGATGGAAGGCGCCTTCGTTCGCGCGAATTCCGGGACCACGCGATGACCGACGATCCAGGCCTGCTCTGCCTCGTCTATATCAGCCGCGCCGTCCGGCCCATGGGGGACGGGGACCTCCTCGACCTGCTGCGCCAGTGCCGCGCCAACAACATCGCGACCGGCGTCTCCGGGCTGCTGCTTTACCGGGATGGCCGCTTCATGCAGGCGTTGGAGGGGCCGCGCCCCGCCGTCATGGACCTGTACGCCCGGGTCATGCGTGACCCCCGCCACGCCGACGTGACCACCTTGATCAAGTTCAAGGCGCAGGATCGGGCGTTCGACGGCTGGTCGATGGGCTTCGCCAACGTGGACCGCATCCCGGAGGCCGACCGCCCCGGCTACAGCCCCTTCCTGGAACAGGATTTCAGCCCGTCCACCTGGCTCGCGGCCCCCCACCAGGCCTTCCGCCTGCTCCAGTCCTTCCGCGAGGCAGGATTGGAGCTGGTGGAGGTGTGAGGGCTTCTCACTACTCGTAGCGCAGCGCCTGGATTGGTGGCGCCAGCGCCACCCGCACCGCGTGCACGGTCACGGTCGCGACTGCGGCGACCAGGGCGGCGCTCATCGCCAGGACGAAGGGCGTCGGTCCGAGTTCGATCCGCACGGCGAACTGCTCCAGCCAGCGCGACAGCAGCCACCAGGCGACGGGCCAGGCCAGCAGGTTCGCCAGCAGGACCGGCCGGGTGAACTGCCAAGCCAGCAGCCGGACGATGTCCAAAACGCCGGCACCGACGACGCGGCGGATGCCGATCTCCTTCGTCCGGCGCGCCGCCGCCAGCGCCGACAGCCCGAACAGGCCCATGCTCGCCAGCAGGATCGCCAACAACGCGAAGGTGGCGAAGATCTGGGCCTGCTTCGCCTCCGCCCGATAAAGGTTCTCGATCTGCGCGTCGACGAACAGGCGGCGGACGTCCTTGACCTCGGGAAAGACAGCGGAGACGGCGCGGTCCAGGAACTCCAGGTGCGGGCGGGGGTCGCCGGGGCCAAGCCGCACCGTCACGAAATGCCCGGTCTCAGAGAATGTCAGAACCATGGGCTCCGGCGCGTGGCGGGCCGTCCGGAAGCGCAGATCCGAGGTCACGCCGACGACGGTCGAGGGGAACCGGGGCCCGTCCGGGCCGATGGCGAGCTGGGTGCCCAGCGCCTGCTCCGGCGTGCCAAGTCCGATCCGGCGCACCGCCTCCTCGGTGAGCAGCAGGTAGCGGTTCGCGGCTTCGACCGGCTGGCCGTCCTCCGGATCGATCCGGCTCTCCGCCGGTGACCAGTCCGGCGGTGGGCCGGAACCGGCGATGAGCGGTATGCGATAGGTCTCAAGGAAGTTCAGATCGATCGACCATTGGGACACCATCGGCTCCTGTCCTGGCGGAACGTCCCGGCCGATCACGTTGACCGAGCTGATGCTCTCGTTCCGTTGGGACGGCACGATGGTGGAGAGCGTAACAGCGGTGAAGCCGGGATACTCCTCCAGCTGCCGCCGAAGCGTCAGGACCCGGTCATCCTCGTGCGGGAGGTTGCCGATGAAGACAAGCTGGTCGGTGGCGTACCCCAGGTTCGCGGTGCGGGCGTGGTCCACCTGGCGCTGGATGGTCAGTGTGGCGATCACAAGCGCGATGGAGACGGCGAACTGCGCCACGACGAGCACCGCCGCGAGCCGGCCCGCCCCGGGCGACGCGCCACGGCCCTTCAGCACGTCGGCTGGCCGGTGGCTGGACAGGATGACGGCGGGATAGAGACCTCCCAGGAAACCAACGATCAGCGGCGTCGCCATCAGCAGGACCAGGAACTCCGGCATCAACACGGCCCGGAGGGAGAGGGAGCGTTCCACCAGGGCGTTAAAGGCGGGCATCAGCAGCTCAACCAGTCCCAGCGCGAGGAGCGTCGCGGCCAGGGCCATACCGATGGATTCACCCAGGAACAGCGCGATCAGCTGCCGCCGGAGCGCGCCCGACACCTTCCGCACGCCGACCTCCTTCGCCCGCTGCATCGCCAGCGCCGTCGCAAGGTTCGTGTAGTTGACGATGGCGATGGCGAGGATCAGCAGGGCGACGCCGACCAGAATGCTGAGGATGTGCGCGTCGCCCGAAGCCATGTCGTTGACGGCCGGCGCGTGCAGGTAGATGTCGCTGACACGGTCGAGCCGCAGGACCAGGAAGTTCGGCATCATGTCCGGCGGCGGCAGGCCCGTGGCATGCCGTTTCGCGAAATCGGGCAGCCTCGCCCGAAGCGCCTCCGGATCGGCGCCGGGCGCAAGCCGCAGGTATGTCATGGCGCCACCCTGGCTCCAGGACGGTGCCGTCTGCCGGTCAAAGGACGCGGGCCCCCGGGCGGCATCGGCGGCCAGCGCCTCGATCGTGAGATGGCTGGCCGCCGGCAGCTCCTCCATGAGGCCGGTGACCGTCATAAGGATTCCGCCTTCGAGTTCGACAGTCCGGCCAAGCGGGTTGGCGTCGCCGAACAACCTGCGGGCCAGTTCCGGGTCCAGAACTAAGCCGTCCGGCTTGGCAAGTGCCGTGTCCCGATCTCCCATCGCCAGCGGCAGGTCGAGCACTTTCAGCAGGTCGGGATCCGCCCAGGCGATCTCCACACGGAGCGTTTCGGAGCCTTTGAGGAAGGTCGCGGTTTGGGGCTGCAGGCGCGCGGCGCGCTCCACATCGGGGAACTCCCGCTCCAGAATGGGCGCCATGTTGGCCCCGCTGTCCCGCAAGACAAAGGGCGGCCTCCCAGGCAGGTTCAGGGTATTGGCGACGCGATATAGACGGTCGGGTTCGGAGAAGAAGCGGTCAACCTTGGCCTCTCCCAGCACGTAGAGTGCGACCAGGAGAAAACCCGCCAGCCCGATCGCGAGGCCCAGAAGATTGATCGCGGCGAACAGCCTGTGGCGGCGGAACGGGCGAAGGACCTGCTGCATGGGACCTCGTCGTCAGGGTGGCGGGAGGTCCGTGCAACCCTCTTGCCACACGCCAAGCCTTTGATTCGGCGGAGAAACACACGCGGTGCAATGTCCGATTCCGAACTGTCTGTCCGGAATCGGACGTCCGGTCGCGTAGCCCCCTAGCCCGCCCGGACCCTGGCGACGAACCCGGCCACCTGCTGGCGCAGGGCTTCGGACTCGCCGACCAGCTCCTCCGCACTCGACAGCACGTCGCCGGCCATGCCGCCGGTCTCGGCGCCCGCGGCGGACACCTCGCCGATGGTGGCGCTGACGGCCTTGGTGTTGCCCGCGACCTCCGCCACCGACCGGGCGATCTCGCCGGTGGCCGCGCCCTGCTCCTCCACGGCGGCGGCGATGGTGGTGACGATCTCGCTGATCCGGCCGATGGTGCCGCCCACGCCCTTGATCGCGTCTGCGGCGCTGCCGGCGACCGACTGGATGGCGGCGATCTGTTGGCCGATCTCCTCCGTCGCCTTCGCCGTCTGGCTGGCGAGGTTCTTCACTTCGCTGGCCACCACGGCGAAGCCCTTGCCGGCCTCGCCCGCGCGGGCCGCCTCGATCGTGGCGTTCAGCGCCAGCAGGTTCGTCTGTCCGGCGATGTCGCTGATCAACCGGACGACGTCGCCGATGCGGCTGGCGGCCTCCACCAGGCCCGTCACGGTCGTGTTGGAGCGCTCGGCCTCGTCCACCGCTTCGCCCGCGATGCGCGCGCTTTCCGCAACCTGTGCGGAGATTTCCTGGATGGAGGCGCTCAGCTCCTCCGCCGCCGCCGCGACGGTGTCGATGCTGGCGGCGGCACGCTCGGCGGATTCCGCCACCTCCGCCGTCTGCCGGCTCGACCGGTCGGCCACGGCGTGCATGCCCTGGGCTGTTTCGCGCATCCGGCGGGCCGAGCCCTCCACGCTGCGGACGACGGCCGCCATCGCCGCCTCGAACTCCTCGGCGAGGCGGGCCAGGGCGGCGCGCTTCTCTGCCTCCGCGGCGGCCTTCATCGCCTCCTGCCCGGTCCGCATCCGCTCCGTCTCCAACATGTTCCGCTGGAACACGGCGACGGCGCGCGCCGCGGCGCCGATCTCGTCCTTCCGGTCGGCGCCGGTGACGGTGACACTCGTATCGCCCTCGGCCAGACGGGAGGTGATCTCCACCACGCGGCGCAGCGGTCGCGACACGCCGGAGATCGTCAGCCAGAGGGCCAGCGCCATGAACAGCAGCGTGCCGCCCACCGCCCAGGCGAGCGTGACGGACAGGGCGTCGGCGTATCGGGTCTGCGCCACGGCTTCGGCCGAGGCGCGGCGCGCTTCCAGGCCGCGCGTGACGCCGGCGAGCTTGTCCAGCCCGTCGATCAGCCGGGGGTCGCCATAGTCGACGAGGTTGCGCGCACCCGCCTCGGCATTCCCGGCGAGGATGGCCTGGCGCGACGTCTCGATGATCTTCAGTAACTCCGCGAAGTCGGCCCGGGCTCCGTCCAATTCGCCGGCGAACTCGGGAAAGGCCTTCTGCACGCCCGCCAGATGCCCCTCCAGCTCGTCCGCCGCCAGCGCGATCTCGTCCTTCAGCCCGTCCAGGATGAAGCCGTCGGTCTCGGCAAGCATGATGAAGGCGGTGCGGCCGATCTGCGCCACCGTGCCGTTCGCCCGCAGGATCGCCTCCGTCGCCGCGACCTCCGCATCGATCAGACGCTGGTACTCGGCGCCGACGGCGCGCATCTGCGACAGGGCGTAAAGTGACGTGCCGAAGGTCAGCGCCCCCATCAGAAGCAATGGAAGCAGAAGCTTCTGGACGATGGGCAGGTTCTGGAAGGCCTTCAGCATGGGCTTCGTCCGGATTGCGGGCGACAGGCGTCGCGATGGCTCCGCCTAGCCCGTTCTTGTGGCCATGTGCGTGAAAACTTCGTGTATGCGCAAACCGGTCAGGCGCGCAACGTGGCCCCCGTCGCCTTGGCGACGGCGGCAATGACCTTGGTGCCCACCGCCTCGATCTCCGGGTCCGTCAGGGTGCGTTCCGTCGGCTGCAGCGTGACGGTGATGGCGACGGACTTGCGACCCGGCTCCATCCGTTCGCCCTGGTAGACGTCGAACACGTCCACGGCGGTGATCAGCTCCTTGTCCGCACCCTTGGCGGCGCGGACCAGCCTGTCGGCCTCCACGTCGGCGGCGACGACGAAGGCGAAGTCGCGGGCGATCGGCTGGAACGGCGACAGCTTCAGCAGCGGCTTGGCCGTGCCGCCCTTGCGTTTGGGCTGGGGGATGGCCTCCAGGAACACCTCGAAGGCGGCGACGCGGCCCTCCACCTCCATCGCCTCAAGAACGGCCGGGTGCAGCTCGCCGAAGCGGGCCAGCACGGTCGGGCCCAGGCGCAGGCAGCCGGAACGGCCGGGGTGGTACCAGTCCGGCGCGTCGCGGGTGACCTGCAGGTTCGCGGTCGGGGCACCCGCCGCCTCCAGCATCGCCAGGGCGTCGGCCTTGGCGTCGAAGGCGTCAACCGCGCGCTCGCCCTTGGCCCAGTTGCGCGGCACGGCGGCCCCGGCGCGCACGCCGGCGGCGATCAGGTCCTGGCCCTTCTCCCCACCATCGCGGAAGGCGGGCCCGATCTCGAACAGGCCCACGTCGGGGAATCCCCGCGCGGCGTTGCGACCGACGGCGGCGATCAGGCCGATCAGCGCGCTGGGGCGCATCACGGCGAGGTCGGCGCTGATCGGGTTCAGCAGCTTCAATTCGTCCGGCACCTGCCCGAACAGGCCGGCCTGCGTCGGCGGCACGAATGACCAGGTCACCGCCTCCATCAGGCCGCGCGCGGCCAGGGTGCGGCGGGCGAAGGCGGTGCGGCGCTGGGCCGGGGACAGGGCCGGCTTCGGCGTGCCGGGCTCGCGCGGCAGGGGGGTGGCCGGGATGTGGTGGAAGCCGTGCACGCGCAGCACCTCCTCCACCAGGTCGGCCTCGCCGTGGATGTCGGCGCGCCAGGACGGCGGCACGCAGGCCAGCCGCCCGTCGTCCTGCCGTACCTCCACACCCAGCGCCGTCAGGATGCGGACCTGCTCCGACTCCGGCACGTCCACACCGCCCAGATGGGCGACGCGGTGCGGGCGCAGATGCAGGGCGCGGCGCCACTGGGGCTCGGCGCCGGCGACGAAGGTCTCGCCCGGTTCTCCGCCGCAGAGCTCCAGGATCATGCGCGTGGCGGCCTCCACGGCCGGCAGCACGCTGGCCGGGTCGACGCCGCGCTCGAAGCGGTAGCGGGCGTCGCTGTCGATGCCCAGCGCGCGGCCCGCCTCGGCGATCCGCACCGGATCGAAGGTCGCCACCTCCAGCACCACGTCGGTCGTCCCCTCGGTCACGCCCGTGCTCTCGCCACCCATCACGCCGGCAAGGCTGATCAGCCCGCTGTCGTCATAAATGCCGACCAGGCCGGCGGGGGTCGTGTAATCCTTGTCGTTCAGGGCTTTGAAGCCGTCCCCGGCCGCCGTCGGACGCAGCACGATGTTGCCCGTCAGCTTGCCCGCGTCGAACACGTGCAGCGGGCGGCAGCGGTCGAGGGAGAAGAAGTTGGTGATGTCCACCAGCGCGCTGATCGGGCGCAGGCCGACGGCGGTCAGCGCGTCCTGAAGCCACTTGGGGCTGGGTCCGTTGCGCACGCCGCGGATCACGCGGGCCGCGAACTGCGGGCAGCCGGGATGCTCCAGCCGCACCGTCACGGGGGCCGGGAAGCGGCCGGGGACGGGGCTCGTGTCCACCGGCTTCAGGGTGCCGAGGCCGGCGGCGGCAAGGTCGCGCGCCACGCCGCGCACGCCGGCGCAGTCCACCCGGTCGGGCGTCAGCGCGATCTCGATCACCGGGTCGGACAGGCCGCGCCAGTCGGCGAAGCTGGCGCCCACCGGCGCGTCGGCCGGCAGGTCGATGATGCCCTCATGCTCCTCCGACAGCTTGAGCTCGCGCTCGGAGCAGAGCATGCCCCGGCTCTCCACGCCGCGGATGGCGCCGACCTTCAGCGTCTCCCCCGTCACCGGGATGACCGTGCCGGGCAGGGCGAACACGCTCTTCATGCCGGTGCGGGCGTTGGGCGCGCCGCAGACCACCTGCACCAGCTCGCCGGTGCCCGCATCCACCATGCAGAGCTTCAGCTTGTCGGCGTTCGGGTGCTTCTCCGCCGAGACCACATGGGCGATGCGGAAGGCCGCCAGCTCGCGCCCCCGGTCCTCCACCCCCTCGACCTCCAGGCCGAGCGCCGTCAGCGTGTCCGTGATGGTGTCGAGCGAGGCGTCCGTGTCCAGGTGCGCCTTCAGCCAGGAGAGGGTGAACTTCATCGATCTATCCGGGGAATTGGGAAAGTGTCACTCGGCCGCGGCGGGCTTGCCGAGGGGATTGTCTTCGGGATGGGCGTCGAACCAGATGGCGTCCGCGTCGATATCGATGTCGCCAGGCCACTGCAGGCTCCGGCCACGGGGGCCGACACGGACGCCGCCGAAGACGGCCGCATCCGCAAGGGCGGAGAACACGCCGCCCTGCGCGATGGCCGGCTTCATGTCGAAAGTCGTGCGCGCACCATTGCGCCAGCCGATGGCGACCGTGTGGCTGCCCTCGTCGGGGACGGCGGTCTCGATCCTGTTCTGAAGCAGGCCCGGCATGGCGTCCTCACAAACGGTCCGGAGCCGCATGGTTGCGGCACTTGACCCAGTTCAGGGCCAGTGCGGCTTGGCGCGGCTTCGCCCACTCAAGCGCCCGGCGCAGGATGCGGGCCGGCACATCGCCCTCGATCACGGACAGGTCAGCGATCCGCACCAAGGCCTCCGTCTCCCCGTACTCGATGTGGAAATGCGCCGGGTCGTGGTCCCGATAGTACATCAGCACCCTGATCCCGTCGAATTCGGCAATGGTCGGCATGGCTCAACGGGTCAGCCCCTGGGCCACGTTCGGCTGGTCCAGCGGCACGAAGCCGTAATGCTTCAGCCAGCGCAGGTCGGCCTCGAAGAAGGTGCGCAGGTCGGGGATGCCGTATTTCAGCATGGCCATGCGCTCGATCCCCATGCCGAAGGCGAAGCCCTGGTAGCGGGCGGGATCGATGCCGCAGTTCTCCAGCACCTTGGGATGCACCATCCCGCTGCCGCCGATCTCCAGCCAGTCGCCGAAATTGCCGATCTTCAGTTCGCCACCCTTGCGTGAACAGCCGATGTCGATCTCCGCCGACGGCTCGGTGAAGGGGAAGAAGCTGGGGCGGAAGCGGACGGGCAGGTCGTCCACCTGGAAGAAGGCGCGCACGAACTCCAGCAGGCAGCCCTTCAGGTGCCCCATGTGGATGTCCTCGCCGATGACCAGCGCCTCCACCTGATGGAACATCGGCGTGTGGGTCTGGTCGTAGTCGGACCGGTAGGTGCGGCCCGGGCTGATGATGCGGATCGGCGGCTTCTGGCTCAGCATGGTGCGGATCTGCACCGGGCTGGTGTGGGTGCGCAGCACGCGCGGGTTCCCGCCCTCCGGCCCCGGCGGCAGGTAGAAGGTGTCGTGCATCTGCCGGGCGGGATGCTCCTCCGGCATGTTCAGGGCGGTGAAGTTGTGGAAGTCGGTCTCGATGTCCGGGCCTTCCGCAACGGTGAAGCCCATCTCGGCGAAGATCGCCACGATCTCGTCCACCGTCTGGCTGATCGGGTGGACGCGCCCCTCCGTCTCCGGCCGGGCGGGCAGGGTGACGTCGATCCGTTCAGCCGCCAGCCGGGCCGACAGTTCGGCGCGCTTCAGCACCGCGCGCCGGCCTTCGATGGCGTCCGCCACCGCGTCCTTCAGCGCGTTCAGCTGCTGGCCCCGCTCCCGGCGCTCCTCGGGCGACAGGGTCCGCATGTCGCCCATCAGCGCCGTGATGCGGCCCTTCTTGCCCAGCGCCGACACACGCACATCCTCCAGGCCCGCCATGTCGGCGGCCCCCTCAACGGCGGCGAGCAGTTCGGTCTTCAGACTGTCCAGCGTGTCCATCGATCGGTCCGGCGCAGGGAGTGTCGCGGGGAGGGGCTGTGTTTACCCCAAGCGGCGCCGGGCGCGCCAGCCCGTCCCTTGCAAGGCTGTGCGTCGTGCCGCATTCTTGGTCGGCTTTCGGGCAGCCTGGAGGGCGCCATGCCGGGACACGCGGCGGAGCGTTTCCACACGGTCGATGAATTCCTCGCCCACGAGGGCGAGCCGGACGTCCGCTACGAGCTGGTGGACGGACGGATCGTCGCCATGGCGCCTCCGTCCAGCGAGCATGGCCGGATCATGCTCCGGGTCGGCCGGCGACTGCTGGAGCGTCTCCGCCCGCCCTGCGAACCGATCGCCCAGGCCGGCATCGTCCTGCCGGCCCGTAACGACGTCTGGTACGAGGCGGACATCGCCATCTCATGCTCGCCCCGGTCCAAGGGATCGCGGCCAGTGATCGATCCCGTGCTGGTGATCGAAATCCTGTCCCCGTCCACCCGGTCCCACGACCGGGGCCAGAAGGTGCCGGACTACATGACCATTCCCAGCGTCCGCGAAATCCTGCTGATCGACAGCGAACGCCGGCACGCGATCCTGATCTCCCGCGTGCCGGAGGGCTGGCTGACGCGGGACATCATCGGCGAGGGTGCCGTGCCGCTGGAAACGGTGCCCGGCGGCCTGACGCTGGAGGAGATTTACGGGGATTGAGACCGAAGCCCCGGAAATGAAAAGGGCGCGGCCTCGCGGTCGCGCCCTTCGTTGCTTTCAGGCGAAGCCCGGATCAGGCCGTCAGGGCCTTCTGGGCCTGATCGACCAGGGCCTTGAAGCTGTCCGGCTCGCGCGCGGCGATGTCCGACAGCACCTTGCGGTCCAGGTCGATGCCGGCCCGCTTCAGGCCGTGCATGAACTTGCTGTAGGTCAGGCCGTGCAGGCGCGCGCCGGCGTTGATGCGCTGGATCCACAGGCCGCGGAAGTCGCGCTTCTTGTTGCGCCGGTCGCGGTAGGCGTAGCGGAGGGCCTTCTCGACCTTCTCGATCGCCACCGTGTAGCATTTGGAGGCGCGGCCGCGGTAGCCCTTGGCCAGCTTCAGGATCTTCTTGTGACGGGCGTGAGTCGTGACGCCCCGCTTGACGCGTGCCATGGGTCAGCTCCTCACTTCACCCGCAGGAAATAATCGGCGATCTTCTCGCCATCGGCCTTGAACATGACGAAGGTGCCGCGCGCGGTACGCTTCATCTGCTGGGGCCGCTTGCTCATGCCGTGGCGCTTGCCGGCGGCCTGGGCCTTCACCTTGCCGGAAGCGGTAAACTTGAACCGCTTCTTGGCACCGGAATGGTTCTTCAGCTTGGGCATTTCGGGTCCTCTTGGTACGGAGCGGTTGGGCATGCCCCGGGCGTCTCGCCCGGCCTCGCCGCTCGAATGAAGCGCGCCTTATACGGTCGGGACGGGTGGATGGCAAGGGAATTGTCCCGCGATACCGGCCTCGCCCCTGCCCCCGCCCCGGCCTTGGACCGTCAGTCCAGCAGGGCGCGGACGTCCACCAGATCCACCTGTCCGCTGGCGGCCAGGTAGCGCTCGACCGACGGCTTGTGCGCGGCCCCGACAAGCACCAGGGCCCTGTCGCCCGGCCGCAGCACGCGCATGATGTTCACATAGATGTGCAGGTTGCGCACATACCAGGTGCCCTGGATGTCCAGCCCCACCGGGTCCGCGCGCGACCCCAGCCGTGCCGCCAGCAGGTCGATGGCGTCTCGGGCCGCCACCCGGCGCGGATCGTTCACCCAGCGGTACCCGTCCAGGATCGTGCCCTTGGCAAGCAGCGCGTCCTTCTCCGCCAGCTCCGCCTGCACGCCGGTTAGCACGCCTTTGAGCACGGCGCCCTGGCCGTTCTCCTCCGCCGCCTTCATCAGCCGGCCCATGTCCCAGTTGCTGAGCTGGTGGTCGATGCCCCAGACGCGCGGGTGCCCCAGCCTGGCGGCCAGCGCCATGCCCACATCGATCCGCTCCGTCACCCGCTCGGGCCAGTTTCCGGCCTTCAGCCCGGCGAGGATGCCGTTCATCTCGTCGTCCCGCTCCGGCTCGTACTCCAGCAGCACCTTGGTGGGGGCGAAGGCGGCCAGCCGGTCCAGCAGGTCCGCCGTCTGCGCCCGGCGTTCCGGCGACCGGTAGTCCACGGGGGCCGCCCTGAAGGTGTCGGGCGTGTCGCCCCAGTGCCAGGTGCCCAGCACGGTGACACGCGGCTTGTCGGCCGCGGCGCGGAAATCGGTGAACACCTCCGCCGCCATGGCGCGACCGGGCAGGGTCGCCACCAGGACGGCGAGGATCGCCAGGATGGATCGGAACATCGTGCACCCCCCGAACGGCTGCGCGTCCGGGCGGCGTAAGCGGCCGTTCCGGCGACGCGTTGTGGATATGGCGCCACACGGGCCCGGGGCGGCGGTGGATCGGCGGCACGAAGGGATGTGGGGGGCGCCGCTGCCGCCCGCAATATCGATAGCGAAACGACTCGGCCATGTGACATGCGTATGGCAGGATTGCGCCGCGCGCGATTAAGGGGGATGCGATGCTGCGTTCGGGTGGGATGGGGGCCGGCCTCCGGCGGGTCGGGGTGGTCATGGCGTTGCTGGCCGGAAGCATGGCCCTGGCGGTGCCCGCGCGGGCGGAGATGGTGCTCCGCATCGGCAACGGGGCCGACCCGGAGACGCTGGACCCGCACCGGATCACCGCCAGCACCGACGTCACCCTGGTGCGCGACATCTGCGAGGGGCTGGTCGCCTACAACGCCCGGGCCGAGGTGGTGCCCGGGCTCGCCGAAAGCTGGACCGTCAGCGAGGACGGGCGGACCTATACCTTCACCCTGCGCCCGAACCTGAAGTGGGGCGACGGCACGCCGCTTACGGCCGACGACATCGTGTGGTCCTTCCAACGCTCCGTCAGCCCGAAGACCCGCCCGGGCTTCCCCGAACTGCTCTATTCCATCGAGAACGCCGAGAGGATCGTGCGCGGGGAGCTGCCGCCGGAGAGCATGGGCGTCACCTCGCCCGATCCGCGCACGGTGGTGATACGGCTGAACCGGCCGTTCCCGGACTTCCTGGATTTCGCCGCCGTCAGCCGGCACGGCTACCCGGTCCAGCGCACGGCGATCGAGAAGCACGGCGACGATTTCGTGAAGCCCGGCAACTACTTCTGCTCCGGTCCCTTCAACCTCGCGGAATCCGTGCCGCAGAGCCACATCAAGCTGGTCCGAAACCCGCATTACTGGGACGCCGCCAACGTCAAGCCGGACGCGGTCTACTATCTGCCGATCGAGAATTCCGGCACGGAGCTGAAGGCCTTCCGCGCGGGCGAACTGCACGCGACAAGCACCGTGCCCCTGCCGCAGCTCGACTGGTTGCGGGCGAACATGCCCGAAAGCCTGCGGATCGAGCCCTATGCCGGCACCTACTTCTACCTGCCGAACCTCACCCGCGAACCGTGGAAGAGCAACCGGAACCTGCGCTGGGCGCTGGCGCTCGCCGTCGACCGGCAGGCGCTGGTGGAGCGGGTGCTGAAGGGCGGGCAGCAGCCCGCCTACACGCTGGTGCCGCCCGACCTGCCGAACTATCCCCAGCCGAAGCCGGAATGGGCCACCTGGACCCAGGCCCAGCGGGAGGCGGAAGCCCGGCGGCTGCTGGCCGCAGAAGGTTTCGGGCCGGGCGGCAAGCCGCTGAAGCTGGAGATATTCTTCAACACGCTGGAAAGCCACCGGCAGATCGCCATCGCCGTGGCGGCCATGTGGAAGCAGACGCTGGGCGTGGACGTGACGCTGAACAACACCGAGTGGAAGGTGCTGCTGGAGCGGCAGGCCCGCAAGGACTGGCCGGACCTTATCCGGCGCGGCTGGATCGCCCGCTTCCCGTTCAGCCACCTGGACCTGCTGCGCTCCACCGCCTCGCCCCAGGCGGGATTCGGCTTCGACAATCCCGAATTCGACCGGCTGATGGCCGAGGCGGATACCATCGCCGACCCGGTCGCCTACCGGAGGAAGCTGGCGGAGGCTGAGGCGCTGGCGATGGCGGAGATGCCACTCATCCCGCTCTACCATTACAGCAATCTGCGCATGGTCTCGCCCAAGCTGCGCGGGTGGGAGGAGAACAACATCGACGTCCGGCCCGCCAAGTACCTCTGGCTTGAGAAGTGATCGCCATGCGCCGCCTCATCCTCGCCGCCGTCCTGGCCGTGGCGGCCGCGTCCCCGGCGCCCGTGTTGGCGGAGGTGATCCGCATCGGCAACGGGCCGGACATCCAGACCCTGGACCCGCACCTCCAGTCGGCGACCACGGACGTGGCGATCTCCCGCGCCATCTGCGAAGGGCTGGTCAGCTACGACCCCTTCGCCAAGGTGGTGCCCGGCCTCGCCGAGAGCTGGACCGTCAGCCCGGACGGGCTGACCTGGACCTTCACCCTGCGCCCCGGCCTGAAATGGTCCGACGGCACGCCGCTCAAGGCGGAGGCCTTCGTCTGGTCCTGGCGTCGTCTGCTCTCGCCCACGCTGGGTGCCGCCCTGCCGGACCTGCTCTATCCGGTCGCGAACGCGGAGGCGGTGTTCAAGGGCGAGATGCCGCCGGAGGCGCTGGGCGTGACGGCGCCCGACGACCGCACGCTGGTGGTGACGCTGCACCAGCCGTTTCCGGACTTCCTCGCCTATACCGTGGTGGAGCGCGTCGCCTTCCCGCTCCGCCGGGACATGATCGAGCGGCACGGCATGGAGTGGGTGCGGCCCGGCAACTTCCACTGCACGGGCCCTTTCACGCTGACCGAGATGGTGCCGCAGAGCCACATCAAGGTGGAGCGCAACCCGCACTACTGGGACGCGGGTGCCGTCCAGGCGGAGACGATCTACTTCATGTCCACCGCCGACGTGAACACGGAGCTGAAGCGGTTCCGGGCGGGCGAGCTGCACGCCACCAACACGGTGCCGCCGGCCCAGCTCGACTGGCTGCGCCAGAACATGCCCGACAGCCTGCGCATCACGGCCCAGGCATCCACATACAGCTACATGCCCAATTGGACGCGGGAGCCGTGGAAAAGCGGTCTGAACCTGCGCCTTGCCCTGGCCCTGGCGCTGGACCGGCAGGCGATGGTGGAGAAGGTGACCCGTGGCGGGGAACTGCCGGCCTGGACCATCTCCCCACCCAACCTGGAGGGCTACGACGTCCCGGTGCCCGAATACGCCTCATGGACCCAGGAGCAACGGGTGGCGGAGGCGCGGCGCCTGCTGGCTGAGGCCGGCTACGGCCCCGGCGGCAAGCCGCTGCGTATCGAGATACTCTACAACACGCAGGAGCGCCACCGGCAGATCGCCATCGCCGCCGGGGCCATGTGGAAGCAGACCCTCGGCATCGACGTGACGCTGGATAACCAGGAATGGAAGGTCGTGCTGGAGCGGATGGCGCAGAAGGATTTCCCCGGCCTGCTGCGCCGGACCTGGATCGCCAGCATCCCGGTCGATCACCTGAAGCTGCTGCGGCGCGAGGCGCAGCCCCGGGTCGGCGTGGGCTACGCGAACGGGGAGTTCGAACGCCTGATGGACGAGGCGAACACCATCGCCGACCCCAAGGCATACCGCGCCAAGCTGCGCGAGGCGGAGGCGCTGGCCCTGCGTGACATGCCGATCATCCCGGTGTTCCACGACACCTTCCGCCGCCTCGTCTCGCCCCGGCTGAAGGGGTTCGAGATGAACTACATCGACGTGCACAATCCGAAATACTGGCGCCTGGAGAAGTGACCCGCGATGACCCCGCCAACCCTGTTCACCATCGGCTACGAGGGGGCGGGGCAGCCGGCCGTGCTGGCGGCACTCCGGAATGCGGGCGTGCGCACCCTGATCGACGTGCGCGACCTGCCGCTGTCGCGCCGGGCCGGCTTCTCCAAGAAGCCGCTGTCGGCCGGCCTGGGTGAGGTCGGGATCGGCTATGTCCACCTGAAGGGTCTGGGCACGCCGAAGGAGGGGCGGCTGGCGAACCATGCCGGCCGGATGGCGGAGTTCTGGGAGATCGTGGAGGCCAAGCTCGCCACGCCGGAGGCGGAGCATGACCTCGCGCGCGCCGCCGCCCTGGCCGGGGAGGGGCCCGCATGCCTGCTCTGCTTCGAGGCCTCGCACGAGACCTGCCACAGGAAACGGGTGGCGGAGATGCTGGCCGACCTGCACGGTTTCGCCGTCACCCACCTTGCCCCGGACCCTGGTTTCTGATGTCCCCGGCCACGACACTCGCCACCGCACCGGCCGACCGCATGGCCGCCTGGGACTGGGCGGCGATCCGGGACGAGCTGGACCGGCGCGGCGCGGCCCCGACCCCGGTGCTGCTGACCCCGGAGGAGTGCACGGGCCTCGCCGCCCTCTACGACCGGGACGCCCTGTTCCGGACCACGGTGGTGATGGCCCGGCACGGCTATGGGGAGGGGGAGTATCGCTACTTCGCCGACCCGGTGCCGGAGTCCGTTGCGGCGTTGCGTGCCGCCGCCTATGCCGGCCTCGCCCCGCTGGCCAGGGCCTGGGCGCCCGCCATCGGGATCGACCATCCCATCCCGGACACGCTGGAGGCGTTCCGCTCCGTCTGCGCCGCCGCCGGGCAGACGCGGCCCACACCGCTGCTGCTGCGCTACGGGGCCGGCGGCTGGAACGCGCTGCACCAGGACATTTATGGCGGGGTGGTCTTCCCCTTCCAGGTGGCGTTCCTGCTGTCCGACCCGGAACGGGACTTCACGGGCGGCGACTTCCTGCTGGTGGAACAGCGGCCCCGGATGCAGAGCCGGGGGGAAAGCTTCCGCCTCGCCCAAGGGCAGGGGATCGTCTTCGCCACGCGGAACCGGCCGGTGAAGGGTGCCCGGGGCACCTACCGCACGGTCCTGCGTCACGGTGTCTCCACCGTCACGGCCGGACGCCGCATGACCCTGGGGCTGATCTTCCACGACGCGGCGTGAGGGCGGCGCCCTCGGGGCCGGTTCAGCTCAGGCCCTTGAACCGCTCCATCGCCTGGACCAGGGCGACGCGCACGCCCGGCTCCATGGCGCTGTGCCCGGCGTCGGGCACCACCACGTAGTCCGCCTCCGGCCATGCCCGGTGCAGCTCGTCCGCCGTGCGGATCGGGCAGACCACGTCGTAACGGCCCTGCACGATCACCGCCGGGATGTGCCGGATCTTCTGCACGTCACGCAGCAGCTTGTCCTCCGGCGTCAGCCGGTTGTTGCGGAAGTAATGCGCCTCGATCCGGGCGAGGCCGAGGGCGTGGTTGTCCTCGCCGCTGGCGGACACCAGCTCCGGGCTGGGCAGCAGGGTTGAACAGGCGCCCTCGTACACGCTCCAGACCCGGGCCGCGTGCATCCGCACATGGGGCGTCGGATCGTTCAGCCTGCGCCAGTAGGCCTCCAGCAGGTCGTCCCGCTCCACCTCCGGGATGTAGCCGGCGAAGTTCGCCCAGGCCTCCGGGAAGATGTTGCGCATCTCGTACAGGAACCAGTCGATCTCCCGCTTGCGCATCAGGAAGATGCCGCGCAGGACCAGCCCCACCACCCGGTCCGGATGGGCCTGCGCATAGGCCAGCGCCAGCGTGGAACCCCAGGAGCCGCCGAACACCAGCCAGCGGCGGATGCCCAGATGCTGGCGCAGCTGTTCCAGGTCGGCCACCAGATCGGGGATGTCGTTCTCCCGCGTCTCGCCCAGTGGCGTGGACCGGCCGGAGCCGCGCTGGTCCAGGATCACGATCCGGAAGTGTGCCGGATCGAAGAAGCGCCGATGGGTGGGGGAGGCGCCGGCGCCCGGCCCGCCATGCAGGAAGACGACCGGCAGGCCGGCGGGATTCCCGCTCTGCTCCCAGTAAAGCGTATGGATGTCGCTGACGCGCAGGCGCCCGGACTGGAAGGGATCGACAGGGGGGAAAAGTTCGCCGCGCGGCATCTGGCACTGGCACCGGACATGTGAGGAAAAATGAATTTAGGGCGCGGGTCCGGGCAAGGCAAAGATTAATGGGCGAATTTCCGGTGACGCTGCATCCCGACCGCTAGGCGGGCCAGGCAGCCATCGCCCTGTCGACCACGGCCAGCAGCGCGTCGCGGCCGGCACCGCTCTTGGCCTGGACGGCCATGCCCTGCATGACGGTCGCGAAGAAGCAGGCCAGCGCCGCCACATCGGTCCCGGCCGGCAGGTCGCCGGCGGCCAGCCCGCGCTCAAGCCGGGCGCGCACCCGCGCCTCCCCCGACTGCCGGCATTCCAGCAGGGCGCCCGCCGCCGGTGCCGCCTCCGCCGAACAGGACAGGGCGCCATGCACGACAAGGCAGCCGGGCGGATGTGCCGGGTCGGTCAGGCTGTGCGCCAGCAGGCGCAGCCAGGCGCACACCGCCATCCGCGTGTCGGCGATCTCCTCCAGCGCTTCCATGGGGGCCGTCATGGCGCCGGCGAGATACCGGTCCAGCGCCTTGCGGAACAGCGTCTCCTTGTCGCCGAAGGCGGCATAAAGGCTTGGCCGGTTGATGCCCATCGCCTCGGTCAGGTCCGACAGCGATGCACCCTCGTACCCCTTCTGCCAGAACACCCGGACCGCCTTGTCCAACGCGGCGTCGGCGTCGAACCCGCGGGGTCGGCCACGCGCCATCCGCCACCCCCATGCGGAAATTTCATACTCGCCAGTACATATGTTCCTTGACACGGCTAGGCAAGCGCACGATTTCCATACCGATCAGTAAATAAAGGGTCGGCCGTGTTCGGGTCGGCCGCTCGGATGGAGATCGACATGCAGTTGAAAGGCAAGGTCGCCCTGGTCACGGGCGGGGCGGGTGGAATCGGCTCCGCCACGGCGCGGGCGCTGGCCGCCCAAGGCGCCCATGTGGCCGTCCACTACGCCGGCTCCCGCGACAAGGCCGACGCCCTGGTGGCCGAGCTGGTCGCGGGCGGCGTCCGCGCCGCGCCGTTCCAAGCGGACCTCACCCGGCCGGAGAACGCGGGCGAGCTGGTGCGCCGGGTGCACGCGCAGTTCGGGCGGCTGGACATCCTCGTCAACAATGCGGGCGTCTACCTGACCGCACCGCTGGCGGAGATGTCTGACGAGGACTACGCCACCTCCTTCGCGGTGAACGTCCACGCCGTCTTCTTCGCGTCCCGCGAGGCCGCGCGCCTGATGGAGGAGGGCGGCCGGATCATCAACATCGGCAGCGTGGTGGGCGAGCGCGTGCCGTTCCCCGGCACCGGCGTCTACGGCGCCACCAAGGCGGCGGTCGCCCTGTTCGCCCAGGGCTGGGCGCGCGATCTGGCGCCGAAGGGCATCACCGTCAACACCGTGCAGCCCGGCCCCATCGACACCGGCATGAACCCGGCGACCGCCCCCTGGGCGCCCTACATGATCGCCCCCACCGCCGTCGGCCGCTACGGCAAGGCGGAGGAGGTGGCCGCCGCCGTCGCCTTCCTGGCCAGCCCCGCCGCCTCCTACATCACCGGCGCGGCCATCACCGTGGATGGCGGCTTCAACGCCTGAGGCCGGGGCGTGAGACCGGGCATGCGGGTGCCGGGACCTTGTCGGGCGGCCGTACGCTCCCGCTCGCGTCGGCGGGGCGGGGCGTGCTATGTCTCGCGACCCGGCAACCGCGGCACCCGCATGTCCAGCTCCGCCCGCAAGATCCGCTTCACCCGCCTCGATCCGGAAAGCCTCGCCGCCCTGGTCGGCGCCTTCTACGCGGCGGCCCGGCGGGACGCCCTGCTGGGACCCGTCTTCACGGCGGCGGTCGGCGGAAGCGACGCCGAATGGCAGGAGCATCTGGACCGTGTGCACGCCTTCTGGTGCTCCGTCACGCTGGGCGGCGGGCGCTACCAGGGCCGGCCGATGCAGGCGCATGTCTTCCTGCCGGGGTTGGAATCGGTGCATTTCCGCCGCTGGCTCGAGCTGTTCGCCAGCACCTGCAACGAGCTTTACCCGCCCCATATCGCCGACGAGCTGATGGAGAAGGCGCGGCGGATGGCCAACGCCTTCCAGGCCGGCATCGCCCTGTCGCGGGCCGGGGGGATCGGCGGGCTGGACGGCCGTGTCGCCGACGATCCTGGCGGACCGGCATGACCATTCCCATATCCTGGAAACCGGCGGTTTCCGCCGCCCGCCCCGACGGCCGCCCGTGACCCCGACCGACCAGCCAACCGCCGAGTCCCTGGCCGAGCCCATCGGCGAGATGGCACCGCGCCAGCCCGAGCGCTGGTTCGCGGGGCTTGTCGCCCTGGTGCTGGCCATCCTGGGTGCTGCCCTGCCGGCCGGCACGGCGGGGTCGGCCCTGGCCGGCCTGCGCAGCGACGCCCGGCAGGCGGAGGTGGTGGCCCCCGCCCGCGCCGCGATCCTTCCGGCCGAGCGGTCGGAACAGGCGGCGGTTCCCGCCCGCCATGATGGCGGTGACGATCCCGGCGTCGTCCTTCCCGCCCGCCATCTGACCGGCACGACGCCGGTCGCCCGCCCGGCCATGCCGGCTTCGGTGGCCGACCTGCCACGCCGGTCCGTCCGCACGGGCCCGCGCCAGCCGACGGGCCCACCAGTCCCGGTCTGATCCGACCAGTCTTCCCAGAAATCCGGACCGCTTCGATGGGCCCGCGCCGCGCGCGCGCGCCCGGCCGTCCCGTGCATAGGATCATGACCGATGAAACCCATGACCATCGTCTATCTCTGCCTGCTCTGCCTCTCCGGCGTCCTGTTCCTCCTGGCGCCGAAGCTCGCGGGCTTCCTGCTGCTGCTGACCCTGATCACCTGGTTCATCCACGGCGTGTTCGTCAGCACGGCGGACCACCGGATCGGCTGAGCCGGTCCGGTATCCCTTTCCCCTGACTTCGACTTGCGGCCGGCGGCACCCCCGCCGGCCGTCTTTCCATCCGGCCGGCCGCGCCCGCCCTCCGGACTTGCCGTTGGGCAACCACCGGTCGATCATGGCGGCATGGTTCGACAACTCATGCTGCTGCTCCTGCTCGCGTTGACCCCCGCCGCCCGGGCGGAGGGGATCGGGGCCCTGCCGGCGCTGGACGGTGCGGGCGTCACGGCGGTGGCGGCGGACGGCACGGTCACGCTCGCCGACGGGCGGCGGGTCCGGCTTGCGGCCGTGCGTCTGGCGGAGGGGGCCCACGCCATCCTGGAGCCCCTGGTGGCGGGACGGCCGGTGGTCCCGCGCGGACCGGCGGAGCCCGATCGGCATGGCCGGATCGTGGCGCATCTCGTCCGCGACGACGGGCTGTGGGTTCAGGCGGAGCTCCTGCGCCTGGGGGCCGCCCTTCTGATGCCGGAGCCGGAGGACGCGCCGGTCCTGGACGCCCTTCGCGCGGCCGAGCGGGAGGCGGAACTGGCCGGTCGCGGCCTTTGGGGTGGGTCCGACCCGCCGCTCCGCGCGGCCGCCGCCGCGGACGGGACCGCCGGAAGCTGGCGTATCGTGCGCGGCAAGGTGCGCAAGGCGGCCCGCGTCGGCGACCGCATCTATCTGAATTTCGGCGGCGACTACCGCCGCGACTTCACGGTGGAGATCGACGGCCGGGACCGCAAGGCCTTCGCCGTCGCCGGCATGGACCCGCTGTCCCTTGGCGGCCGGACAATCGAGGCGCGCGGCCTGGTGGAGGACCGCAACGGCCCCGCCATCGCCGTCAGCCTGCCGGTGCGGCTGCGCCTGCTCGACTGACCCTCACGCCACTTCCGGCACCGGTGCACGGTCCCGCTCCACCTCCCGCCGCAGCCAGGACCGGAAGGCGGCGATCGGACCGTCCTGCTCATGCTCGGCCGCGCAGACGGCGTAGTAGCCCTGGGCGCGGGGCGGGGCGATCTCCGGAAACGGGGCGGTCAGGGTCCCGGCGGCCAGGGATTCCCCCAGCAGGCCCAGCCAACCCATGGCGAAGCCCAACCCCGCCTCCGCCGCGTGGTAGGCGGCGGCCGTGGTGTCGAAGCGCAGCCGCTGGCCGATCCGGTCCTCAGGCACGCCCACGGCACCCAGCCATGTGCGCCATTCACTCTCCGCCCGCCGCTCCTGCAGCAGGGTGAACCGCACCACGTCCGCCGGGGCCAGCGGCCCGGCGTCGGTCAGCAGGCGCGGGCTGCACACCGGCGTCATGCGGTCCACGAACAGCAGGTCGGCCTGCAGCCCCTGCTGCGGCCCCTGGCCGAAGCGCAGGCCGACATCGACCCCGCCCGGACCGATCACGGCGAACCGGTCGGTGGTGTCCAGCTCCACATCGATCTCGGGATGGGCCGCCTGGAACCTGCCCAGGCGCGGGATCAGCCAGTATGTGGCGAAGGCGGGCATGGCGCTGACCCGCAGCCGGGCGCGGGCGGGGGCGCCGAACACGGCCGTGGTCCCCTCCTGCAGGCGCAGGAATGCGTCCCGCACCACCGCGTAATAGCGCCGCCCCGTGTCCGACAGGGTCAGGCCCCGCGCCTTGCGGTCGAAAAGGGCGGCGCCCAGCAGGTCCTCCAGCTTGCGGATCTGGTGGCTGATGGCCGAGGGGGTCAGGTGCAGCTCCGCCGCCGCCTTGGCGAAGCTCTCGTGCCGGGCGGCGGCCTCGAAGGCGCGCAACGCGTTCAGGGGCGGGAGCTTCATGGGGCCGGGTTCCGGACGCTGCGGACGGGCGGAAGCTTACGGCCCGCCCGTCCCTCCGGCAAGTCAGGCCCCGGTCGGATCGGGGCAGCGGCCGGGCGCCAGCGGCGGCTCGACCCTGACGTTGCGGGCGCGGGTCCAGGCG
Source organism: Rhodospirillaceae bacterium (assembly GCA_029267445.1). Taxonomy (GTDB): domain Bacteria; phylum Pseudomonadota; class Alphaproteobacteria; order Azospirillales; family Azospirillaceae; genus JAJUIU01. Next base: position 10,423 of record JAJUIU010000023.1, on the reverse strand, counting down.
GCAAGCCCGTCCAGCCACTGCCGCATGGCGTCGGCGCGGATCTGGCGGGCGGCCTCCACATAGCGTTCGGTGGCGAGGCTGCCGTCCGGGCGGCGGATGAACTCCGGCTCCACACGGGCGGGGCTGGCGAAGGGGACGCTGAAATCGCTGTCCATGGCTCGGGACCTCTCTGGGTCATGACCCGCACGCGGCGGGTGGAGCCATTCAACTAGACCCTGCGAAGGGTCGGTCGCAAACGCGGGTTTCTCGCTGGATGCATGAGACGGATTCACCGATCCGCCTAAAAAGGCGGCGCGGGGAGCATCAGACCCACCCACGCCGCTGAAGTCCACGCGTTCGCCCCGAACCGAAAGGGGCGCGGCCGCGCTGGCCGCGATTCCGGTCCGGCGACCCTGGGGCCGCGCGACCCGGAAAGGCTTGCGGCCGGGGCCTTCTGCCCCGGCCGGACCGCGCTCCGGATCAGCGGGCGGCGATCGTGACGGTGATGGTGTCGTTGTAGGTGCCGGCGATCCGGTCGGAGGCGGCCGGGATGGTGACCGTGACCGGAACGTTCTTGCCGAACTGGGCGCCGCTGCGGTTCAGTTCCAGCGTGCTGCTGAGGTTGCTCGACTGCCCGTCGTAGCCCAGCGTGAAGGCGATCGGAACGGTGCCGGTGCCGGTGGAGGTCAGCTGGCCGTTGTTGGCGGAGCTGACGCTGATGGTGTAGCCGGTGCCGGAGTTGCAGTTCTCGACCACGGTGCCGACCTGGCGGGCCGTCTCGCCCTGCACGAGGTTCAGCGACTGGTTCAGGTCGGTCACCGCGACGGTGCAGTTGACGGCGACGGAACCCTGCAGGCGGATGGTGCCGGAAGCGGCCTGGGCGTTGGCGGAGGCGGCGAAGCCGGCGACGGTGGCGACGGCGAGGGCGGCGGCGGCGAGGGAAGCGATGCGGGCCATGATGATCTCCTTCGGTTCGGTTCGCCCCGTTCGGGGGCTCGTTTCGGTCTCGCCGAACCAAAAGCAATCGCGGGGCCAGCCATCGCCGCCTTGTGAAAGTCTAACAGTTGCAATGGGTTGGCGTAGTGCGGGCGAGCCCGCTGTGGCGGAAAGAGGGTATTGCAGAGTGCAAAGATTTGACTTTTGCAATGGTCGCGAGATTGCTTTTGCACTTAGCAATACTTGCGAAATGCAAGATGCCGATCGCGCGCATCGGGCCGCCGCCGCGTGGAACCGGCCGGAGCCGCTTCCGTTTGCTGATCGGGGAGGATGCGCATGACCCTTGATCACCGAAAGCGCCTGAAACGGCCGTCACGGACGGCGCTTCTGCTGGCCGCGGCGCTGGCCGGCGCCAGCTGTTCCACCAATCCTGCCACCGGCGAGCGCCAGTTCACGGCCCTGCTGTCGCCGGAGAAGGAGCAGGCGCTGGGCGCCCAGGAGCACCCCAAGGTCATGGCCGAGTTCGGCGGTCCCTACGAGAACGCGCAGGTGCAGGCCTATGTGGACCGGCTGGGCCAGCGGCTGGCGGCGAAGACCGAGATCCCGGACCTCAAATACACCTTCACGGTGCTCGACAGCGAGATCGTGAACGCCTTCGCGCTCCCCGGCGGCTACGTCTACATCACGCGCGGGCTGATGGCGCTGGCCAACAACGAAGCGCAGCTTGCCGGCGTGATCGGGCACGAGATCGCCCACATCACCGCCCGCCACACGGCGGAGCGCTACAGCCAGGGCACGCTGGCCCAGGTGGGTGCCGTGCTGGCCGGGGTGTTCGGCGGCCAGCAGATCGGGCAGGTGGCGGCCCAGGGCGCCCAGCTCGTGCTGGCGGGCTGGAGTCGGGGCCAGGAGCTGGAGGCCGACACGCTGGGCATCCGCTACATGGCCGACAGCGGGTTCGACCCGCGCGAGATGTCGTCCTTCCTCGACACCATGGGCCGGCACGCGCAGCTCCAGGCCCTGCTGGCGGGCCAGCCGGGTGCCGCCGACAGCTTCTCCTACCTCCAGACCCACCCGCCGACGACCGAGCGGGTGGAGAAGGCGTCGGCCGCCGCCGCCGCCCGCGAGGGCGCGCGCTGAGAGGTGGACCGGGAACCCTATCTGCGCCTGCTGGACGGCGTGACCTATGGCGACAGTGCGGAGAACGGCTTCGTCCGCGATCGCGTCTTCGCCCATCCCAAGCTGGGCTTCCGGTTCGAGGTTCCGACCGGTTTCCGTCTTCTGAACGGGCAGCGGCAGGTCACCGCCTTGTCGCCCGACCGGCGCGCCATGATCATCTTCGACGGGGCCCCGGCCCAGGGTGTGGGCGACCCGTCGCAGTTCATCGCCACGGCCTGGGCGCCCAAGGCCCAGCTCACGGGTCTGCAACGGTTCGACGTCAACGGGATGCCGGCGGCGACCGCCGTCACCCAGGCGCAGACGCGGGGCGGCCCCGTGGATGTGCGCATGGTGGCCATCCGCTGGAACCAGGACACCTACTACCGCTTCCTGTTCGTCACGGCGCAGGATCTGACGCGCGGCCTCGCCCCGCCCTTGCAGGAGACGACTTACAGCTTCCGCCGGCTGACCGACGCGGAACGCGCCGCACTCAGGCCCTACCGCATCCAGGTGGTGTCGGTCCGCCCCGGCGAGAGCGTGGCCGATCTCGTCCGCCGCATGCCGTTCGACGACTACCCGGAGGAACGGTTCCGCGTGCTGAACGACATCCCGCCCGGCACGGAGCTGCGGCCCGGGCAGCTGGTGAAGATCATCACGGAGGGGTGACGCTTCGCCTGTTGCGGCGCGGCAAGGCCCGGACTACCGTCCGGCCATGTCCACCGTGCCAGACACCGACACCGATCCCGGGGAGTGGAGGCGTAAGCGCCTGCGCCTGCCGATCGCCGCCGTGATGACGGCGGGGTTCGGCGGGCTCACCCTGCTGGCGGTGGCGAGCGTCCTGATCCTCGGGCTCAACACATCGGGCCGGAACACCTTCCAGCTCCTCTCCGACAAGGCGGAACTGCTGATCGCCGGACTGGAATCCCGCGTGCGCGCGCAGCTGGAGCCCGCCCGCGCCCAGGCCGAGTATCTCGCCCGACAGATCGCCGCCGGAGAGGTTGAGCCGGGCGAACGCCAGCGCATGTCGGACCTGCTGCGCGGCTCCCTGGCGCCGGTGCCCCAGATCACCGGCGTGGCGTTCCTCGACACGCGCGGCGTCTGGTTCTCGGCCTCGCGCAAGGGGCCGGGCGTCCTGGAGATCGGCGCCTATCCCGATCCGGTGGGTGCCGCCGACGATCTGCAGGCCGCGCGCGAGACGGGCTCGGCCGTCTGGGTCGATCCGGAGTGGGTGGACGACTTCAGGACCAGCATCCTCACGGTCCGGGCACCCGTCCGCCGCGACGGACGGTTCCTGGGGGCCGTGGTCACCGGCGTCAGCTTCCAGGACCTGTCCCGCTTCCTGGCGGAGATGACGTCCGGTCCGGAAGGCACCGCCTTCATCCTCTATGACGACCAGTACGTCATCGCCCATCCGGCGATGACCAGGCTCACCACCAGCTTCGCCGCCGCCGCCGCGCAGGGCCTGCCGCCGCTGCCCCGTCTCCAGGACATCGGCGATCCGGTGGCCGCCGCCGTCTGGCAGGAGGTCGACGCCGCCGGCGTGGCCACCGGCGAGGGGGACGCCGCGCGCGGCACGCGGGTCGAGGTCCGCATCAACCCCCGCGTGATCGACCGCCAGATCGAGTTCCGCGAGGCGGAGGTGGACGGGGTCGACTATGTCTACCTGCTCCGCCGCATCACCGATTACGGTGCGCGCCCCTGGACGCTGGTGATCGCCTTCCCGGAGGACACGGTGGGGGAGGAGATCGAGCGGCTGGTGCGCACGGCCGGCCTCGGCTTCATCATCCTGGTCATCTCGGTCGTGCTGTCGCTGCTGCTGGGCCGCGCCATCGCCCGGCAGATCGCGCGCCTCGCCCGCGCCGCGACGGCCCTGCGCGAGCTCGACTTCCGCAGCGTGCCGGCGCTTCCCGACAGCCGCTTCCGCGAGATCTCCAACGCCGCCCAGGCCTTCAACACCATGGTGTCGGGCCTGCGCTGGTTCGAGACCTACGTGCCCAAGGCGCTGGTGCTGCGCCTGATCCGCCGCGACGGGCAGGCGGCCTCCGGCGTCGTGTCGGAGGAGCGGGAGGTGACCGTGATGTTCACCGACATCAAGGGCTTCTCCACCATCGCCGAGACCATGTCGCCGGCCGAGACGGCGGCGATGCTGAACGCCCACTTCACCCGGCTCGCCGCCTGCATCGAGGCGGAGGGCGGCACCGTCGACAAGTATATCGGCGACGCCATCATGGCCTTCTGGGGCGCGCCGGAGGAGCAGCCGGACCATGCCGCCCGCGCGCTGCGGGCCGCCCGCGCCATCGTGGAGACCGTGCGGGAGGAGGCTCGCGAGCTGGCCGCCGCCGGTCTGCCGCCGGTCTGCCTGCGCATCGGCGTGCATTCCGGGCCGGTCGTCGTCGGCAACATCGGGGCGGCCAGCCGCATCAACTACACGATCGTCGGCGACACGGTGAACACGGCCGCCCGGCTCGAGGCGCTCGGCAACGAGCTGATGGAGGACAGCTGCGCTGTGGTCCTCGCCAGCGACGACACGGTGCGGGCCGCCTGCGCCGTGGACGTGCCGATGCGGGAGGTCGGGCGCTACAGCCTGCGCGGGCGGTCCGGCGCCGTGCTGGTCTGGCGCCTGCTGGCGGACTATGCCGGCCCGTTGCGGACGGGAGGGCCTGAACGCGAAACGGCCGCCCCGGGGTCCGGGACGGCCGTGAGGTCCGCGAGAGAGGATGCCGACTGATCCGGCGGCTCACGCCTCCAGGAGAAGGTCGCCCGCCACCTGCACCCGCTTCAGCATGGAGGCGCGCAGCTTCATCAGGGCGCGGTGTTCCAGCTGGCGCACGCGCTCCTTGCTCACACCCAGGGCCTTGCCCAGCTCCTCCAGCGTGGCGCCGTCGTCGCGCAGGCGGCGCTGGGCGATGATGGTGCGCTCGCGCGGGCTCAGCTCGCCCAGCGCCTCCGCCAGCCACTTGGACCGCATGCGGCTGTCGCGCATGCCGATGACCACGTCCTCGGGCGAGGGGCGCTGGTCGGAGATGAAGTCCTGCCACTCGTCCTCGCCGCCCTCGGCGATGGGGCTGTTCAGCGACTGGTCGGCCGCCGCCAGCCGCATCTCCATGCTCTCCACCTCGCTCTCGTCCACGTTCAGCTCGGCCGCGATCTTGCGCCGGCCGTCCACGGACAGGCTGGTGTTGGAGGGGCTGTCCTCGATCTTGGCGCGCAGGCGGCGCAGATTGAAGAACAGGCTCTTCTGCGCGGCGGTGGTGCCGGTGCGGACGATCGACCAGTTGCGCAGGATGTAGTCCTGCATGGCGGACCGGATCCACCAGGCGGCATAGGTGGAGAAGCGCACCTCGCGGTCCGGCTCGAACCGGGCGGCGGCCTGCATCAGGCCGACATTGCCCTCCTGCACCAGGTCGCCCATCGGCAGGCCGTAATTGCGGAAACGGGCGGCGGTCGCGACGACCAGGCGGGTGTAGCTGCGCACCAGCTCGTGCAGTGCCGCCTCGTCCCCGTTCTCGCGCCAGCGTTTGGCGAGGTCGAACTCATGGTCGCGGGAGAGAAGCGGCTCCTTCATCGTGGCCTTGATGAAGGTCAGGTTGGCCCGCTGGGTTTCCGGATCGTCGATATGCGCCATCGCCCTAATCCCCTATCCCGTTCGGGATCGGCCTCCCATCGGGCCGACCCTCGCTGTTTTCATGACGGGATACGAAGGCGCTCTCGGGCCGGATCACCGGCCTATGCGAAAATCATAATATTTCCGGGACGGGTCCGCGTTGCGGACGTGCCGCCTTCGCCGGGGCCGGCTCAGACCTCGACCAGCTCCAGGATCTGGCCGTCCGGCGCGAAGCAGGCGCAGAGAATCCGCCCGCCGAAGCCCGCTCCGCCGTCCAGCGTCACGGCGTGCGGCTGGATCGACTGGCCGCCATGGGCGGGGTCGAAGCCCCGGATCACCCGCACGAAATCGCCATACGGCGCCTCGATGCGGCCGAATGCCGCGCCCCCCCACCAGAAGCTGTCGCCCTGGGCGCCCAGGGGGCGGGAGACGTCCACGCCGCTGGCGACGAACAGCAGGCCCGCCGCCACGTCGGCCGCAGGGTTGGTGAACGCCGCCCGCTTCAGTGCGCTGAACAGGGCGTCGTGGCCGGGGGCGGCGCGCTGGGCCGCCCGCAGGGCGTTGGTCCAGCGGGTCAGGCTGACGGCACCGTCGCGGGCGGCGGCCAGCCCCTGGTCGGGATCGCCGCCATAGGCCGCCAGCGTGGCCGCGATGCCCTGGCCCAGCATCCATTGCAGCACCTGCGCCGGGTTCGGCGCGAACTGGAGCTGCAGCAGCTTCTGCCACATCTCCTCCTGCCCGCCGCGCAGATAGACCACGTCCTCGGCGATCACGCCCCGGATGGCCAGCACGGCGCGGCGGAAGGCCAGCAGCTCGTCCACGGCGGCGCGCACGGCCGGCCCGTGGCCCAGCATGTTGCCCAGATAGATCAGCCGGTCGCCCGGCAGGAACCGCGTCCCGATGTCGTCATGCAGTGCGGCAAGCCGGTCGGCCTCGCCATGCACCGCGCCCACGGCCCAGATGCGCCGTGGACGGCCGAGCTGGGCGAATTTCTGGTGATCGGACATCGCTTGGCGGGGGACTTCGAAGCGGGTGGCCGGGCCCGGCCTGCGGGGCGGAGTTTAGTGTGCGCCGCGCCATGGAAAAAGGGGCGACCGTCACGGGCCGCCCCTCTAATCCGCATGCGTCGGTCGCACCGCCGGCGGGTCAGGCCGCCTTGGTCAGCACGGCTTCCAGCCGCTCGGTCGCCTTGCGCTCGTCGATCTTCTCGACGGCGGCCAGCTCGCGGGCCAGCCGCTCCAGCGCGGCGTGGTAGATCTGCCGCTCGCTGTAGGACTGGTCCGACTGGTCGGACCCGCGGTGCAGGTCGCGCACCACCTCGGCGATCGACACCGGATCGCCGGAATTGATCTTGGCCTCGTATTCCTGGGCGCGCCGGCTCCACATGATGCGCTTGATGCGCGACGGGCCCTGCAGCGTCTCCAGCGCCACCTTGATGCGGTCCTTGGAGGACAGGCGGCGCAGGCCGGCGGCCTTCGTCTTGGTCACCGGCACCTTCAGCGTCATCCGCTCCTTCTCGAACTGGATGGCATAAAGCGTGACGGTCTGCTCCGCGATGGCGTGCGTCTCGATCCCGATGATCTTGCCCACGCCATGGGCGGGGTAGACCACGAAATCACCGGCTGCGAATTCGAGGTTCTCGGACATGTTCTGTCGGCTCTCACTTTCCGCGCGGGCCGAGGCGTCCCTGGGGACGGCCGGCGGCAGGGCAAAGGACACGTTCGGATCGACCGGCCGCCAGGGGCGTCCGCGATCCACGACAACAGGCTCAGGCGAAACCGGACCGGGCGCACGATTTCCGCAGGGGAGGGCGCTCCGATCCTCGCTAAGGGAATATAATGGATATTACGGCCGTATGACAGGCCTAGAGTCGCGGCCGCACCCCATCGCCGCGCCAAGCCTGTGGATGCCCGCCATGCGATTCCCGCATGCCGATAGTGGGAACAAAACGCGAAGTCCAGGGAGTCCGTGCGAATCCGCCGGGCTCAGCCGCCGGGGTTCTTGCTGAAGAACTTCTCGAACTTGCCCGGCATGCCCTTGTAAGCGTCCGCGTCGTCCGGCGCGGGCTTCTTCCGGGTGATGTTCGGCCACTGGACGGAGTATTCGCGGTTCAGTTCCAGCCAGGATTCCGACTTCGGATCGGTGTCCGGGACGATCGCCTCCGCCGGGCATTCCGGCTCGCACACGCCGCAGTCGATGCACTCGTCGGGGTGGATCACCAGCATGTTCTCGCCCTCGTAGAAGCAGTCCACGGGGCAGACCTCGACGCAGTCCATGTACTTGCACTTGATGCACAGCTCGGTGACGACGTACGGCATACCAGTCCTCTCCGCTGACCGGCCGCCGCGACCTCCTCAGTCCGGTATGCCGGGGCCGTGGGGCAGTCCCAGGCGCGCCAGCACGCGGCGTCGCGCCTCTCCACGGTCACGGTCGGAGACGTAAAGCAAACCGCCCACCCGGCGCAACAGGCTTGATTCGAGATGGTGGAGTTCGCCATCCGCGTACACCACCTCCCAGAGCATCTCGATCAGCTCGATCCGCTCATCGGCGTCGAACGCGTCCTTCAGCTTGCTGGTGAAGGCGTACCATTGGGCCGGCCCCTCGGTGACCTGCTCGGCCGACCGCACCAGCTCCTCGGCCTCATCCGGGGACAGGTCGAACTTGCCCCGCACCAGCGCCCGGATGCGGCCCCGCTCCTCGGTCGTGATGGCGTCGTCGGTGCGGGCCGCCTCCACCAGCAGGCAGGCCGCGGCGAGGTGGAGCCGGTCCGGCTTCGGCAGGCTGGCCAGGGCGCGGTCGGGCTGTTCGAACAGGCGTCGGATTCGGTTCAGCATGGTGATCCAGGTGGGGCTCGCGATGGCGCGCGGCAAGCGCCGCCTTATTCATACCCGTTGCCAACGCCGCGCTTGTCCCCCCGTTCCCCTGCGCTTAGCTTCGGCACCCATGCCGAACGACGCCCCATCCAAGGACGGCACCCTGAAGGACGCGCGGCGCTTCGCCCCCGCCACGCTGCGCAACCGCGAGCCGATCCTGGCCGTGCTGCGCGACGTGCTGCCCGCCGCCGGCACGGTGCTGGAGGTCGCCAGCGGCTCCGGCGAGCATGCCGTCTTCTTCGCCCAGGCGCTGCCCGCGCTGACGTTCCAGCCCTCCGATCCCGACCCGGCCAACCGCGCCAGCATCCGCGCCTGGACGGCCGCGCTGGGCATCCAGAATGTCTGCGACCCCCTCGACCTGGACGCCGCCGCCAGTGACTGGCCGGTCGCGCGGGCCGATGCGGTCCTCTGCGTGAACATGATCCACATCGCCCCCTGGGCGGCGGCGGAGGGGCTCTTCGCCGGGGCCGCGCGTGTGCTGCCGGCGGCGGCGGCGCTCTACCTCTACGGCCCGTTCAAGCGGGGCGGTGCCCACACGGCCCCAAGCAACGCCGCCTTCGACGAGGGGCTCAGGGCGGAGAACCCCGCCTGGGGCGTGCGCGACCTGGAGGCGGTGACCGACCTCGCCGCCCGATCCGGCTTCCGCCTGGACCGCGTGATCGGGATGCCGGCCAACAACCTGTCCGTCGTCTATCGACGGACCTGAACGGACGCCCGCGCTATATTCCGGCGGATATAGCGCGCCGGGCCGATCCGGTGTAAGGATGGCTCCGGTCGATCCTGCGGAGCCGCCATGCCGACGCGCCGCCTTCTGCTGTCCGCCATCCTCGCGGTGGCGATGCCGCTGCCCGCCTTGGCGCGGGCGGAGGTGGTGACCGTGTTCGCCGCCGCCAGCCTGAAGAACGGGCTGGACGCCGCCGCCAGGGCGTTCGAGGCCGGGACCGGCACCAGGGTCGCCATCTCCTACGCGGGCAGTTCCGCACTCGCGCGGCAGATCGAGGCGGGGGCGCCGGCCGACCTCTTCCTCTCCGCCGACACCGACTGGATGGACCATCTGGCCGGCAAGGACCTGATCCGGGCGGACAGCCGGATCAACCTGCTGGGCAACAGCCTCGTCCTCGTCGGTGCCCAAGGTGTCGGCGCGCCTGGGGTGACGGGGCCGCTGGACCTGACGCCGGGCGCCCCGCTGCCCGCCCTGCTGCCCGAATTGCTGGGCGACGGGCGCATGGCCGTGGCGCTCACCGCCGCCGTGCCCGCCGGCAAGTACGCCAAGGCGGCTCTCGAGCATCTCGGCCTGTGGGACGGGGTGAAGGACCGGCTGGCGGAGGCGGAGAACGTGCGCGCGGCCCTGGCGCTGGTAGCGCGCGGGGAGGCTCGGCTCGGCATCGTCTACGCCACGGACGCCAAGGCGGAGCCGAAGGTGACGGTCCTCGCCACCTTTCCGGCCGGCAGCCACCCGCCCATCGTCTATCCCGCCGCCCTGACGCGCACCGCCGGGGCGGGGGCGGCCGAGTTCCTGCGCTTCCTGTCCTCCCCGGCCGCGACGGCGGCGTTCGAGGCGCAGGGCTTCAGCATCCTGGCCAGGGCCTCTTGAGCGACTGGTTCACGCCCGACGAATGGACGGCCATCCGCCTCAGCCTGCGGGTGGCCTTCTGGGCCACCCTGGTGGCCCTGCCGCTGGGCGTCCTGACGGCCTGGCTGCTGGCCCGCAGGCGCTTTCCGGGCCGCATGCTGCTGGACGGGCTGGTGCATCTGCCGCTGGTCCTGCCGCCGGTGGTGACGGGCTATCTGCTGCTGCTGCTGCTCGGGCGGCGCGGGCCGCTCGGCGCGTTCCTCGCGGACAATTTCGGCATCGTGTTCGCTTTCCGCTGGACGG
>JAJUIU010000051.1 GCA_029267445.1 Rhodospirillaceae bacterium | reverse complement strand
GGGGTGCCGCCACTTGATTCGGCCAGGAAGGCCAGCGGCGGCATCGCCCGGCAGCGCTCCGTCCGCCGGTCGCAGCGGGGGGCGAAGGGGCAGCCGCCGTCCAGCTCGTCCGGGCGCGGCGGGGCGCCGGGGATCGGCTTCGGCGGCACCCGGCCGAGGCCCAGGCGCGGCACCGCCGCCAGCAGCCCGGCCGTATAGGGATGGCGGGGGGCCGCCAGCACGGCCGCCGTCGGCCCCGTCTCCACCAGCCGGCCGGCGTACATCACCGCGATCCGGTCCGTCAGGTCGGCGGCCGCCCCCAGATTATGGGTGATCAGGATCAGCGCCCTGCCCTCCGACCGCTGGCGCAGCAGGTCCAGGATCTGCGCCTGGGTGGTGGCGTCCAGCGCGGTCGTCGGCTCGTCCGCCACGATCACCCTGGGATCGTTCACCAGGGCGAGCGCGATGACGCAGCGCTGCCGCAGCCCGCCCGAAAGCTGGTGCGGATAGGCTGACAGGCGCGCCTCCGGTGCCGGGATGCCCACCGCCGTCAGGGCCGCCAGCGCCTTCGCCCGCGCCGCCTCCGCGTCGCATACCGTATGCCGCCGCACGCTCTCCATCAGGATGGAGCCGACGGTCCGCACCGGATTCAGGCTGGTCATCGGGTCCTGGAACACCATGCCCACGCTGCCGCCGCGGTAGCGCTTCAGGGCCTTCGCCGACAGGCCGCGCGGGTCCTCCCCCGCCACCGCCAGCCGCTCCGCCGCCACCTTGGCCCCCGGCGGCAGCAGCGCGGCCAGCGCCAGCGCCACCGTGCTCTTGCCGGACCCGCTCTCCCCCACCAGCCCCAGCCGTTCCCCCACGCCCAGCGACAGGTCGATCCCGTGCAGCACCGTCACCGGGCCGAACGGGCCGGGATAGGCGACGGACAGGCCCTTCGCCTCGACCAGCATCAGCCGCGCTCCCGCCCGCGCCGGCGGGTCAGGTGGACCAGCCCGTCGCCGATCAGGTTCGCCGTCACCACGGCCAGCACGATGGCCCCCGCCGGCACCAGCATCATCCAGGGCGCGGTGGTCAGGTACTGCCGGCTGTCCGACAGCATCGCCCCCCAGCTCGGCGTCCCGAGCGGCGCCCCGATGCCGAGGAAGCTGAGCGCGCTTTCCGCGATCAGCATGTCGGCGAAATGGAAGGCGAACACGACGGCCAGCGTCGGCAGCAGCGCCGGCAGCACATGGCCCGCCAGGATGGCCATGCGCCCCGCCCCCAGCAGCTGGGCAGCCATCACGTATTCCCGCTTCATCACCGACAGCGCCTCCGCGTAGGCGACCCGGGTGAAGACGGGCCAGCTCAGCAGCCCCAGCGTCAGGGTCAGGGGCCAGAACCCCCGCCCCGCCAGGGCCACGATGCAGATGGCGATGACCAGGCCCGGGAAGCTCAGCACCGTGTCCACCACCTGGTTGATCACCGTGCGGGTCCAGCCCGGCGCCTCCGCCGCCAGCAGCCCCAAGGCCGTGCCGATCGCCGCCGCGATGGCGGTGGACAGCAGCGCCACCCCCAGCGACCAGGGCAGCCCCGCCAGCAGCCGGCTCCATTGGTCGCGCCCCAGCTGGTCGGTGCCCAGCCAGAAGGTCGTTCCGCCCGCCTCGAATGCCGGCGGCTTCAGCCGGGCGCGCAGGTTCCCCTCGCCCGGTGCGGCCGTCATCAGCGCGTCGCCGAACAGGGCCAGCAGGATCAGGATCGCCGCCAGTCCCAGGCCCAGCCACAGCTCCACCGTGGCGAAGCGGGCGAACAGGCCCATGCCCGTCAGGCGCCGCCGGGTGCGGGCGTCCATCTTCGGCTGCTGGATGGCGTCGGTCATGGGCAGCCCTTCAGGCCCGTTGCCGCCGCAGGCGCGGATCGATCAGCGCGAAGGCGAGGTCCGTCACCGTGTTCACCGTGAAGACCAGCACCGCCACGGTGAAGGTCAGGGCCTGCACCACGGGGAAATCCAGGGTCTGGGTGCTGGTCACCAGCAGCCAGCCGATCCCCGGCCAGGCGAAGATCGCCTCCGTCACCACGGCACCGGAGACGAGGGCCGCGAACATGGTGCCGACCAGGGCCGTGGCGCCCAGAAGCGCGTTCGGCACCGCGTGCCGCCACAAGAGCTCCATCCCGTCCGCCCCTTGGGACCGGGCCGTGCGGATATAGTCCTCCGCCATCGCCTCCGTCACGTTGGCGGCGATCACCCGCACCAGCTTCGGCGCCAGGAAAGACGCCAGCGCCACCGCCGGCAGGATGAAGGTCTCCGGCCCGCCATAGCCGACCGACGGCAACAGTCGGAACTCCACCGCGACGATCTGGATGGCGATCAGGGCGACGACATATCCCGGCACGCCCTGCAGCACGAACACGATCCCCGCCGCGATCCGCCGCCCGGGCTTGGTCGGGGCGTAGCCCATCCAGGCGCCCACCGGCACGGCCACGGCGATCGTCAGCAGCATGGCCACGCCCGCAAGCTCCAGCGTCGCCGGCAGCCGTTCCAGCACGAGGCCCAGCGCCGGTTCGCCCGCCGACAGCGACATCCCGAAATCCAGCCGCAGCACGCTGGCGAGGTACGCCAGGAACTGGACGATCAGCGGCCGGTCCAGCCCGTACTGCGCCCGCACGGCCTCAAGCTGGGCCGCGTCCGCGTCGCTGCCGGCGATCACCGCCGCCGGATCGCCCGTCACCCGCAGCAGGAAGAACAGCAGCGTGGTCACGCCCAGCAGCAGCACCGCCAGATTGGCGAGCCTGCGGCCGATCAGGACCAGCAGGTCGCGGCTCACGCCCCCTCCTCGAACAGGGTCCAGTGGTAGCCGTCGGGGGCCGTGAAGGTCAGGGCGGGCCGGCCGAACTCGTCCATCGCCAGCGGTGACAGCTCGTCCAGGTCCGCCCCCGCCAGCCGGTCGCGCAGCACGGCGAGGTTCCGGGCGCGGTAGGTGTAGCCGCACATGCCCCGGTGCCCCGGCCGGCTGCGGTCGCGGAGGTCCTCCAGCCGGCTGTCGGCGCGGAAGCGCAGGATCTTCAGCCGCCCGGACTTCGCCTTGGCGTAGTCGGTGGAGCTGTCCGGCCCGTCGAAATCGACCAGCGCGTGCCACTCCCCTTCCCGCAGGTCGAAGATGGCGCGCGACCCCTTGGCCATCTCCCACGGCACCTCGACGTCGTTGGTGCGCAGCAGGCCCAGCACGTCGGCGTAGAAATCCAGGATGGCCGGGCTGTCGTCCTGCACCACCATGCCGCAATGGGTGAACTGGCTGGTGCGGAAATGGGCGGCCGGGTTCACCTTGCCGTATGTGGGGATCTGGTAGCCGAAGCGCTGGAAGAAGACCTGCCGCCACAGCGGCTGGGTCATCGCCATCTCCCGGACGCCCACCAGCGGCTGTTCGAATGGCTTCTGCGGTGCTGCCTTCTGGTGGATCACCGCCCAGATCGGCTCGACATAGGCGATGTCGCCGCCCAGCGACTTCAGCACCTCGGCATGGTTGCAGGGCTCGTAGACGTTCTCCGTCAGCGCCGCCCCCCAGCGGGCCCCCTGCACCCGCCAGCTCGCCATGCCGAGGCCCGGTCCCATCGGGCCGTCCCACTGCATCAGCCGGATCAGTCCATGGTCGCTGTCCTGATGGAGGAGCCGGATGGAGCGCAAGCGCGCCTCCACGCCGTAAAGGGCCTTCGCCCCCTTGGCGTCCAGTTCGCCGGTCTCGCCGACGCGATAGCCGAACCCCTGCCAGTAGCGGATGGCCGCGACCGGATCGTCCGTGCCGATCAGGATTTCGTGGAGCCCGCCTTGGATCGCGCCCGCGTCGGCCATATCGCGTCCTCCCTGTCCGGAGGGAAAGGCTGCCGTCCGTGCCGCCGCCTGTCCAGGCCTAATTTGTCCGGACAAATGTCAGGGCGCGTCGGGGCGCTTGCCGAAGCGGATCTCGGCCCCGTCGAAGATGCCGGGATCGGTCAGCGCCCCGTCCAGTTTCGCCCATTCCAGCCGGGCGCCCTCGAAGTTGGGCGGCAGCCAGCCGCCGGCCTTGAGCTGCAGGTTGCGCAGGTCGGCCGCCTCCAGGTCGACATGGAGTAGCTGGGCCATCTCGAAGTTCGCACCGCGCAGGTCGGCGGCGGACAGGTCGGCATAGCTGAGCTGGGCGCCGGAGAAGTCGGCGGCGGCCAGCTTGGCGTGGTTCAGGTTGACTCCGGCCAGTTCCGCCTGCCGGAACGAGACGGCCGAAAGCTCGCGGCCACGCAGGTCCAGGCCGCGCAGCTTGCGGCCCGTGAAGTCCGCGCGCTTGCCGGTCTGGCCGCCGGAATTCACCCAGGTCTCGTGCTGCGCCACGATGCGCTCGATCTCGCGCAGGTTCTTGACATGCTCCTCGAAGGCGGGGCTGCCCGCGAACAGGCGGCGCGTCTGGTCGTTGATCTCGAAGGCCGCCCCCTCGATGTTGGCGCCCATGACGTTGGCGCCCGACAGGTCGGCGCCGATCAGGATCGCGTCCTGCAGGTCGGCGTCGCTGAGGTCGACCAGCCGCAGGCTGGCGTTGCGGAAATTGGCCCCCCGCATCCGCGCCTTGCGCAGCACGGAGTCGTCCAGCACGGCCCCTTCCAGATTGCACTGCGACAGGTCGGAGATGTACTCGCGGGTCAGCAGCTCCTCGCGGCCGTCCCGGCCCTTGCGGCGCATGGAGACCGCGCCCGTGCGCATGTCCGTGCGCCGCATGGTCGCCTCCTGCAGGTCGGACTTGTAGAAGCGCACGCCGCGCAGCACGGCCCGGCTGAAGTCGCATCCCCGCAGGTCGGCCCCGATGAACAGGCTGTTCGACAGGTCGGCGTCGGCGAAGACGCAACCGGCCAGATCGGCCCGTGTCAGGTTGCAGGCGTAGAGCTCGACCTTCGACAGGTCGAACCGCTTCAGCGTCAGTTCCGTCAGGTCCGTCAGCCGCAGCCGGAGCTGGGCCCCGCCCTTCCCCTTGAGGAACTGGGTGTGCCGCGCCAGCAGGGTGGCCAGATCGTCGGTCGATCCCCGCCCGGCGTCCTTCCCGCGTTTCGCCATGGGGTCCCGGCTCAGCGTTCGGCGTAGATGGCGACAGCCAGGACCGACCGGTACAGGTCGTCGATCGTGTCGGGCGTGGGGATGGAGTTCTTCTGGAACTCGTGGACCAGCTTCAGGCAATGCTCGAAGCAGGCCAGATTGCCCCCGATCAGCCAGAAGAAGTCCGGCGCCATCCGGAAGAACTCGATGAAATCGCCGACGCGTTTGCCCTCGGCGGAAAAGTCGTTCCGCAGCTTCTCGTACTCGTCCATGATGAAGCGGATCTCGCCCACCATGATCTTGATCCGCTTGATCACCTTGCCCCAGTCGTAAACCATGCCGGGGCCGACGATCTCCGAGAACTCGTTCTGGTGGCGCGAGATGAAGGTGAAGAACTCCTCCATCCGTTCGATCGCCTCCTGGTACTGGGTCTTGTAGAACAGGATTCCCTTCCAGGCGTAATAGACCTCGTGCGCCTTCTCCTCGCGGATCTTCAGGGCCAGGGTCAGCGGCATCAGCGCGCCAAGGTCGGTCGCCTCCCACAGCTTCTGCACCAGGATGGAGGTCTTCTGGCGCAGTTCCCGGATGTTGCCGAAGGCCTTCTCCGCGATCGGCGTGAAGTCGTCGATGATGCGGTCCTTCATGGCCGCCCACCGCTCGTCGTCGATCAGCAGGTAGTTCGGGTCGATGTCGATCCGGTCCGTCTCGAACCGGTCCTTGATCATGAAGGGGTCGAGCGAGGGGATGCCGTTCAGCGTGTCCAGGATCGTCATGTCGGCTTCCTGGCTCTGCACGTCCATGCCGCCCATGAAGTATTGGCGCAGGATGCTCTTGTAGTGCTTCTGCCCGACATAGAACGACCGGCCGGCGATCGACTGGCCGTCGCCGGCCGGCTTGTCGGCGATCGCCTGGGGGATGTCGTAGGGGAAGAACACCTTGGTGGCGAGCTGGTAGGGGCGCAGCTGGATCTGCGCCGTGCGGGGCACGACCTCCTTGCTGATGACGCAGAAGTTCAGCGCCGTCGTCCGGAACAGCGGGGTATGTCCCTCCTGGAAATGCGAGCCGTCGAAAATCCGGTTCGACAAGGCGCAGAGGTTCCATTCCTTGGTGTTGAAAAGCCTGTCCGACTTGGCCGCCTCACGGCGCATGCGGAGCATCGCACCCTTGGTGCGCAAGGCTTCAAGGTTGGTGTTCATGAAATGGAACCGTCAATGATAACAGGTTCATACAGTCCGGCATGTTCGCGGCCGGGCGCCTTTCAAGGAATGCCAGAGCGGGGACGGGTGCGGCAAGGACTACTTCTTCCGATATTCCTGTCCGACGCCCGTCGCGACTGCCCCGCGCGGCCTTGTGAACCGGGCACGGATTCGGCGCCGCCGCGTTCTCCGCACCACCCGCCAATCCTGGCACAGACCGCACTCCGCCGCTGTTCACGAGCATGGGAGCGGGGCAAGGGAACGACGCCACTGGCGAAATCCCGTCGACGCCCCATCTCTTCCAACCCGGACCCGTCACTTCATGAAGACTTGGCGACGGCGTCCGCCGGCCGCTCGCGCTTACCTTGTCTTAACGATTGGTCGGGCAGTCTCCACCTTCCGTCCCCTGATCGCCTGTCGCGGCCAAGGGGCGGCTCCATCGGACCCGGCCCATGCTGAACGAACTGTCCAGCACCATTCCCCACCTGATCACGGCCGCCGTCTGCGTGCTGCTGCTGGTGGCCGCCGCCAGGGTGGTGCCGCGGGACCGGGCGGTGCAGCTCTGGATCTTCGCCGCCATCTTCGTGCTGCTCGGCCGTCTGCCGTCGGTGGTCCCCGCCGGCATCCTCGCACCGCTGGGGCCGCTGTCGGCGCTGATGCATCTGGTGGCGCTGCTCGCCATCCTGGCGGGGGTCGAGAAGCATGCGGGTCGGCCGGCCTTCGGGACCCCCGTGCGGGTCGCGGTCGCCATTTCCGCGATCGTCTACCCCTACGCCTTCACGATGCAGAGCGTTCCCATCCAGTCGCTCGTGACCAGCCCGGTCATCGTCGCCCTGCTGCTGCTGATCGGGCTGCGCCTGGGCAGCGGCACGGGCCCGGTGGAGCGGCGGGTGGTGCCCATCATCCGCTGGGTCTGGTTCCTCGTGGCGCTCAGCTCCTTCGGGCGGGTCGCGCTCGCCCTGGCGATCCGCTGGGATGTCTGGACGGGTGCGGATGCCACCGCCCTGCTCACCATGCTGCGTGTGGCCAACCCGACCTTGTTCTCCACCGCGATCATTGGCCTGTCGCTGCTGGCCTTCGCGCGCCTCGCCGACGCCTATGGCGTCGCCCGCCGGGACGCGGAGGAGGCGACGGCCGCCAAGGGCCGCCTGCTCGCCAACATGAGCCACGACCTGCGCACCCCGCTGAACGCCATCATGGGCTTCTCCGAGGTGATCTGCGACGCCATGGTCGGGCCGCTGTCGACGCGCTATCGCGACTATGGCGACGACATCCACCGCAGTGCCGACCATCTGCTGGGCGTGATCAACCGGGTGCTCAGCGCGTCGGAACTGGAAAGCGGCCGCCGCCGCCTCATCCAGCGCGAACACGCCATCCACACCCTCGTGACCGACAGCGTCCGCCTCGTCACCCGGCAGGCGGAGGCGCGCGGAATCCGGCTGGAACCGCACCTCCGCTTCGATGGTCCGCTCCATTGCGACGCCGTCGCCATCGTGGAGATCCTGTCCAACCTCCTGGCCAACGCGGTCGCCGCCAGCCCGCCTGACGAGACGGTGGAGCTCTGGGTCGACCGTACGGACGACGCCGTGCTGATCGCCGTGGCGGACCGCGGCCCTGGCCTGCCGCCGGAGGTCCTGGCCGACCTCGGCCGCCCCTTCAACCGGGCCGGGGACGCGTTCGTGGCCGGGAACGGGCGCGGCGGGCTCGGCCTGTCGATCTCACTCGGCCTCGCCGCCTTGCACGACGGGGCGCTGGAACCGTCGGCCCGGCCCGGCGGCGGTACCGTCATGACCCTGCGCCTGCCGGCCGAACGTCTCTCCGCCGCCGTGGCGGCTTGACTTTAATCCTATGATCTGATTGCATGGAGCCGTCGCGCGGGCGAGCCATGTCCGCGCGGCCCCGCCGTCCCGACGATCCGGGTGTTACGTGACGCGGCGGATCGGCGAAAAACGTTTCACGACGTAACACAGCGTAACACAGGGACGGAGATCCGGGGTGGATCGGGCAACGCTGGTCAACCGCCGCTGGCTGATGGCCGCACGGCCCGACGGCAACGTGAAGCCGTCCGATTTCACCCTCGACGCCGCCCCGCTGCCGCCACTCGCCGACGGCGCCATCCTGGTCGCCACCGACTATCTCTCCGTCTCGCCGGTGATGCGCCACTACATGCTCCGCGCGGCCGCCGGGGAACCGGCGCTGGAGGTGGGGCAGGTCATGCGCGGGCGGGGTGTCGGCACCGTGGTGGACAGCCGGCATCCCGGCTTCGCTCCGGGCGATATCGTGCACGGCCCGCTCGGCTGGCAGACCCATGCCGTCCTGGCGCCGACGCCGAAGACGCTCCTGTTCAAGGTGCGCCAGCGCGTGGCGCCGATCAGCACCGCCATCGGCGTGCTCGGCATGACCGGCTACAGCGCGTGGTTCGGCTTCCACGATATCGGACGGCCGAAGGCGGGGGAGACGGTGGTCGTCTCCGGTGCCGCCGGTGGCGTCGGCTCCGTCGTCGGGCCGCTGGCCAAGATCGCCGGCTGCCGGGTGATCGGCATCGCCGGGGGGCCGGAGAAGTGCCGCCTGCTGACGGAGCGGCTGCGCTACGACGCCGCCATCGATTACCGGAACGAGGATGTGGACGCCCGGCTGGCGGAAGTCTGCCCCGGCGGCATCGACATCTATTTCGACAATGTCGGCGGCCGCATCCTGGACACCTGCCTCGGCCGCATCGCCCGCAAGGGCCGGGTGGTCATGTGCGGCCGCATTTCCGAGTATCTGGACGGCCCCCTCCCCGGCCTCGCCAACTACCACCTCGTCGGGTCCCGCAACGCCCGCATGGAAGGCTTTTTCGTCTACGACTACGCCGACCGCTTCGCGGAGGCGGAGGCGCGGATGGCGGCATCGGTCGCGTCCGGCGAACTGCCCTATGTGGAGGACCGGCTCGACGGGTTCGAGCGCATGCCCGAGGCGCTGGCCGGCCTCTATGACGGCACCAACCTCGGCAAACGGATCGTGGCGGTCAGCGAGAGAGCGATGGCCGGGGCGTGACGGGGAGGCCCGATCCGGATGCGCTCGCCATCGCCCATGGCCGTGCGTTCGACGCCCCCGGTCACCGGCTCAGCTCAGCAGCCGCGTCGGTACGCCGAGCGCGGGGCCGGCCTCGGCAAGGCGCTGGTCGAGCGTGAGGAGGAGAGCGCCGTAGTCCAGTGCGACGGCGAGGTGGAGCGCGTCACCGGCACGAATGCCCAGAATGTGCTGGTCCGCGAACCTCGCCGCCGTCCGGAAATGCCCGGAGGTGAGGCCGATCACGCCAAGGCTCTCTGCGACGAGTTTGTTGAACATCGCGAGGGCGGCTGCGCGCTGCGCCAGGCTGATCTGGCCCGTCCGCAGCTTGATCGCCATCGCCGAGGACACCTCGGTGATGGTCCAATCGCTGATGTGCAGCTGATCCGGGTCCTGCTCTCCCATCCAGAGTTGAACCGCAGGGGTGGCCGCCTCGTTGGAGAGCGCCGCGACGATCAGCGACGTGTCGAGATAGATCATCAGTAGCGGTCACCATCTCGCATGGACCGCACCAGATCAGCGGAACTCGCGGTCCGCGGCGGCATCTGGGCCGTGAGGTTCCGGAGGAGGGACGCGTCGATCGGCTGGCGTTGCCTGACAACGGGCGTGAGCCGCGCGACCGGCTTGCCGCGTCGGGTGATGTCAACCGATCCGCCGGCCTCGACCCGGTCCACAAGCGCGCTGAGATGGGCCTTGGCTTCCGCCAGACTGATCGAATCCACGGTCCGCTCCTGACCAGATACTTGGTCATCTAGAGTATCAGGTCCGGCGGGCGGTGCGAAGGGTTGCGGAGAGAATGCGGCAGCGAACCGACCGGAGCCCTTGGCGGAAGCAGGCTGGGGCTACCGCCCCAGTTCCACCCGCTCCCACAGCACGCGCCGGATCGGCATGTCGAAGTTCTTCACCCGGGGGCCCAGGCCGACCAGGTCGATGCCCTCGACCAGGAACAGCGACAGCGCCTCCTCGTTGGCCATGCGCATCAGGTCGCGCATCATCGCGTCGCGCTTGGCCGGATCGAACTCGCGGTCGGCCGCCTCCATGGGCGGCATCATCTCCTGCAGGCAGATGTGCGGCGGCGGCGGCTCCTTGGCGCAGGAGTAGTTCTTCAGCGCGTTCACGGCCGTCATCGCCGGGGTGGCGAAATAGGACATGCCGAAGGCCTGGCCCTCCCAGTTCCCGGCGAAGAAGCGGCGCAGCCAGTCGGGGAAGGTGATGATGCGGAACTCCGCCTTCACCCCCACCGCCTCCAGGTCCTGCGCCACCTTGGTGAAGATGTCGGCGTCTGCCGGCAGCGACCCCACCACGATCTCCGCCAGGAAGGAGAAGCCGTTCGGATACCCGGCCTCGGCCAGCAGCGCCTTCGCCTTGGCCGGATCGTGGGGATAGGGCGCCACGGCCGGGTCGTAGCCGGCCGCGATGGGGGTCACCGGCTGCCCGGCGGCCTTGGTCAGGCCGGCCAGCAGCACCTCGGCGATGATCTCCTTGTCCACGGCGTAGTTGACCGCCTGCCGCACCCGCCTGTCCTTGAACGGGCTGCCCTCCTTCTCGGTGATCAGGGCCAGCGACATGACGGTGGGCGAAACCTGCTTGAACACGGTGCCGCCCGCCAGTTCCACCGCCGGCACGCTGTCAGGCGAGATGGGCAGGGAGATGTCGATCTGCCGGGACTGGATCGCCTGCACCCGGGCCGTCTCCTCCGGCAGCTCGACGATGCGGATGGTCTTCACCTTGCCCTTGCGCCAGGACCCCTCGAAGGCCTCCAGCGTCACCTCGCCCGGCCGCCAGTCCTTCACCCGGTAGGCGCCGGTGCCGGCGGGGTCGTCGGCGAAGCCGTTCTCCCCCTTCTCCGCCCAGGCCTTGGGGGCGACCATGTAGATGCTGGCCACCTTGTTGGGGAACACCGGCTCCGGTCCCGTGGTGACGAACTCCACCGTCAGCGGATCGACCGGCACCACCTCCTTGACGATGTCCATCTGGGCGCCGGCGAAGCTGGCCCGGCCGGGCTTGGTCGCCAGCCAGTCGAAAACGGCCTTCACGGCGGCGCTGTCGAACGGTTCGCCGTTGCTGAAGACGACACCCTCGCGCAGGCGGAAGCGCCAGCGGTCCGGGGCCACGTTCTCCCAGCTCACGGCCAGCTGCGGCTGCGGCTCCCCGCCGGGGGCCAGCACGGTCAGCGCGTCGAACAGGGCGTGGTGGACATAGATGTGCGGCGGCCCGCCGCCCTTGTAGGGATGGCCCTTGTGCTGGGTCAGGGAATAGATGCCGACGGTCAGCTGATCCGCCCGCTGCTGGGCCGCCGCCGGAACGTTGACGGCGACGAGCACCGCCAGTACCGCCAGCACGGCCAGGACCGCGCGTCTCCAGTTCGAGCCCATGCCCACAGTTCCCTCCAGCGCCACCGAATCTGCCGTGTCGGCGCGATATGAACACGACCGGGGTCGCCCGCGCCACACTTCGCCGCGCCGGACGCGTCGGCCACATCCTTCCGGGGTGCCGCGCATACTGTCCTCCACCGCTGGACACCCACCGGCGCGTGGCGCGGCTCCTGCGCGATATTGTGAACTAACCTAATATACAGACCTACACAGCAAATAATTACCCGACTGTGGGGACTAATCCCGACTGCAACGATAATGACTAAAATCCTTGCATTGTGCCTGCATTCCAAATACGGGGTGCGGATGACGGATTCGGGGTGTCCCGGACCCCAACCGGACACATAAGCGGCCGCTCATACGGCCCAATGTGACGAAGCCCGATTGTGCGCAGTGTCGGTCGACTCGCGCCGCCTTATGCTCCGAACTTGTCACAGCGTCTTTGGACTCCAGGCAGCGGTGGGCCGGTCGGCGCGGGATGTCCGGCCCCGATCCGAGGGCCCGGAGCGGACGAAAGTCCGCCCGGCGACGGGGCGCCGTGTGCCGCTTCCCGGCGGGAGGGGATTCCGCCGGGACGAACGATGCGCTTGGGAGGATTCATGAGGATCGTCGTCTTTGGACTGGGCTATGTGGGCAGCACGATGATCGCCTGCCTGCTCGAGGACGGGCACACCGTGGCCGGTGTCGACCTGTCCCACGCCAAGTCGTCGCTGGTCGGGGGCGGCCGGTCGCCGATCGTCGAGCCGGGCGTGGAGGCGGCTCTGATGGCCGGCCACGCCGACGGGCGCCTGACGGCGGCCACCGAGGTCGACGGCGCGCTGGACGGGGCGGACCTCGCCATCGTCTGCGTCGGCACGCCGACCCGCCGCGACGGCGGGCTGAACCTGTCGCAGGTGGCGGCCGTGGCCAACGACATCGGCACCGCGCTGCGCCGCCGCCCCGCCGACCTGCCGCCGCTGCTGGTCGTGGTGCGGTCGACCATTCCGCCGGGCACCATGGAGGGGCTGGTGCTCCCCGCCCTGGCGGCGGCGGCGGGCGAAGGGCCGGGCGGCCGCTGGGAGGCGGTGTTCAATCCGGAGTTCCTGCGCGAGGGCACCGCCATCGCCGACTACCGCAACCCGCCCAAGATCGTGATCGGCCGGCGCACACCGGGTGTCGGCGAACGGCTGCTCGACCTCTACCGCGGGATCGACGCGCCCGTGTTCGAACTGGACCTCGCCGAGGCCGAGTTCGTGAAGTTCGCGGACAACGGCTTCCACGCAACGAAGGTCGCCTTCGCCAACGAGGTCGGCCGGCTCTGTCTGGAGCACCGGGTCGATCCGCAGCGGGTGATGGACGTCTTCCTGTCCGACACCAAGCTCAACGTGTCGGGCGCCTACCTGCGGCCGGGCGGGGCCTTCGGCGGCTCCTGCCTGCCCAAGGATGTCGCCTGCCTTGTCACCCAGGCCCGCCGCATGGGTCTGCGCACGCCCCTGCTGGAGGCATTGATCCCCAGCAACGAGTTGCACAAGGAGTATCTGACCCGCCGGGTGCTGTCGGCCCTGCATCCGGGCCGACGGGTCCTGCAGCTCGGGCTCAGCTTCAAGGCCGGGACCGACGATTTGCGGGAAAGCCCGCTGGTCTATCTCGCCCACACCTTGCTGGAGGAAGGCTGCGACCTGTCGATCCACGACCCGGACGTGCGGGCCGACATGCTGCTGGGCGCCAACCGCTGGTTCGCCTGGGAGAAGCTGCCGGACCTCGCGGATCATCTGGTCGCCGACCTCGCCGCCGTGCCGACACCGGACCTGATCATCTTCGGCAAGCGGCCGCCCGGGCCGCTGCCGGCGCATCTCGCCGGGGTGCCGCAGGTGAACCTGTTCCGCCTCAGCCAGGGCGACGCGGGCCGCCCGCAGTTCCTCGGCATCGGCGGGCGTCCGATCCTGGCGGAGGCGTCATGACGACGGGCGCGCCGCGCGTCCTCATCATCGTCGAGAACCTGCCGGTCCCGTTCGACCGGCGGGTCTGGAACATCGCCACCACGCTGGCCGGGACCGGGCACCCGGTCAGCGTCATCTGCCCGAAGGGACCGGGGGCGGAGGCGGCGTTCGAGACGCTGGAGGACGTGCACATCCACCGGCACGGGCTGCCGCTGGAGGCCAAGGGCCGGTTCGCCTTCCTGCTGGAATACGCCTGGGCCCTCCTGGCGGAGACATGGCTCGCCTGGCGGGTCCTGCTGACGGGCCGGGGCTTCGACATCGTCCACATCTGCAACCCGCCGGACCTGCTGTTCCTGGTGGCCCTGCCCTTCAAGCTGCTGGGCAAGCGGGTGGTGTTCGACCACCACGACCTCTGCCCCGAGCTGTACGAGGCCAAGTTCCAGCGCCGCGACTGGCTCTGGCGGGTCATGCTGGGGCTGGAGCGGGCGACGTTCCGCACGGCCGACATGGTCATCTCGACCAACGCCTCCTACGCCGCCGTGGCGCGCGGGCGCGGGCGGGTTCCGGCCGACCGGGTGCATGTGGTGCGGTCCGGGCCCGACCTGCGCCGGCTGCGGCGCCGGCCGCCCGATCCGGCGCTCAAGCGCGGCAAGGCGCACCTCGTCGGCTATGTCGGCGTGATGGGCGACCAGGAGGGGCTGGAGCCGTTCCTGGACATCGTCCGCGACATCGTCCGGGCGCGCGGCCGCGACGACGTCCACTTCGCCTTCGTCGGCGGCGGACCGGCGCTGGACCGGCTGCGCGCCCGCGCCACGGCGCTCGGCCTGGACGACGCCGTCACCTTTACCGGCCGGGCGCCGGAGGAGACACTGCTGGCGGTCCTGAACACGGCCGACATCTGCGTGAACGCCGACGAACCGAACCCGCTGAACGACAAGTCCACCATGAACAAGATCATGGAATACATGGCGCTCGGCAAACCGATCGTGCAGTACGACCTGACCGAGGGGCGGGTCTCGGCGGAGGATGCCTCGCTCTACGCCCGCCCCGGCGACAAGGCGCATTTCGCCGACCTGATCCTGGGCCTGCTGGACGATCCGGCACGGCGGGAGGCGATGGGCCGGATCGGTCGGGAGCGGGTGGAGACCCGGCTCGCCTGGACGCTGGAGGCGCCGAAGCTGCTGGCGGCCTAGCGCTCGCTGGCGAATGACCGCCAAGCCGTGGCCCGCCCGGTGTCAGGCACGGCCAAACAGGGCGGCGATTGAAGAGCCGGCACCGGGCCCCAGACGGAAAAAGGGCCCGGCCGGAGCCGGGCCCTTCCGCGTTGGCCCGCGAGGGCGGGATCAGCCCTTGGCGGCCGGGCAGGCGCTCTGGGCCAGCGGCATGAAGGCCTCGTCGCCGGGGATCTCCTTCACGAGCTTGTAGTAGTCCCACTCCTTCTTGCTCTCTTCCGGCTTCTTCACCTCGAACAGGTACATGTCGTGGACCATGCGGCCATCGACGCGGACCTTGCCCTTGTTCTTGCCGACGAACGGGTCTTCCACCGGCAGCTCGCGCATCTTGGCGGCCACCGCCTTGCCTTCGTCGGTGCCGGCGGCCTTCACGGCCTTGAGGTAGTGGGTCACGGCCGAGTACATGCCCGCCTGGATCATGTTCGGCATGCGGCCCATCTTCTCGAAGTAGCGCTGGGACCACTTCCGGGTCTCATCGTTCATGTCCCAGTAGAAGCCTTCGGTCAGCGTCAGCCCGGCCGCCCTGTTGAGGCCGAGGGCGTGGGCGTCGGTCAGGGTGAACAGCAGCCCCGCCAGCTTCTGGCCCGCCTGGGTGATGCCAAACTCGGAGGCCTGCTTGATGGAGTTGGTGGTGTCCGTGCCCGCGTTGGCGAGGCCGACCACCTGCGCGCCGGACGCCTGGGCCTGCAGCAGGAAGGAGGAGAAGTCGGCCGTGTTCAGCGGGTGCCGCACAGCCCCCACCACGGTGCCGCCGGCCTGCTTCACGAACTCGCTGGTGTCCTTCTCCAGCTGGTGGCCGAAGGCGTAGTCCGCCGTCAGGAAGTACCAGCTCTTGCCGCCGGACTGCACCACGGCTGCCCCGGTGCCGCGCGACAGGGCGTACGTGTCGTACGCCCAGTGGAAGCCGGTGGGCGAACAGGCGTCGTTGGTCAGGCGCGACGTCGCCGCGCCCACCACGATGTTGATCTTGCCCCGCTCCTTCGCCAGTTCCTGCACCGCCAGCGCCACCGAAGAGGTCGTCAGCTCGGTGATGGCGTCCACGCCCTCGGCGTCGTACCACTGGCGGGCGACGGACACCCCGATATCCGGCTTGTTCTGGTGGTCGGCGGCGACGAGCTGGATCGGCTTGTCCAGGACCTTGCCGCCGAAATCCTCGATCGCCATCTGGGCCGCGACGATGGAGCCCTTGCCGCCGAAGTCGGCATAGGGGCCCGACTGGTCGTTCAACACGCCAATCTTGACCGCGTCGCCCGAAACCTGGGCCTGGGCGGTCCCGGCATAAGTGCCGGCGCACAGGGCCATGGCCGCGCCGGCCAACAGCGTCTTCATGAAATTCGCGCGCATCTGCGTCTCCTCCTGGGTCTGGCGTTCTTCTTGTCGGGGCCGCAAGACCCCATCGCCGCTGTGACTATGCCGAAGCCTCGCCCCGCTTCCAAGTGCGCAGCACGCTCATCCGTCCGCACCGCGACTCCACCGAAGCGACAGGGCGAAGGGCTTGATCCGGCCTTGAAATCCCGTTGGAGAGTAAGGCCTAATGCCTGCCGCGCCCGCGTTTGACAGCGTTTGGCGCCAAGACGGTATGGGGGCCGGGACGAACCGGCCGCAATCGGGGAGGCGACGTGGACTACGTCCTGGAGACACGCGGCCTGACGAAGGAGTTCAAGGGCTTCGTGGCCGTCAACAAGCTGGACTTCCGGGTCCGGCGCGGCACGATCCACGCCCTGATCGGCCCGAACGGGGCCGGCAAGACCACCGTCTTCAATCTACTGACCAAGTTCCTGGTGCCCACGTCGGGCCACATCTACTACCACGGCGACGACATCACCGCCGCCTCGCCCGGCGCCATCGCCCGCCGGGGGATCGTGCGGTCCTTCCAGATCTCGGCCGTCTTCCCGCACCTCACCGTCCTTGAGAACGTGCGCGTGGCCCTGCAGCGGCACACCCCGACGACCTACCATTTCTGGCGGTCGGAAAGCGTGCTCGACAGCCTGAACGACCGCGCGCGGGAGCTGCTGGAGCAGGTCGGCCTCCTCCGGTACGAGACGGCGATGGCGGGCGAACTGCCGTACGGCCGCAAGCGGGCGCTCGAGATCGCCACAACCCTCGCCCTCGACCCCGACACGCTCCTGCTGGACGAGCCTATGGCCGGCATGGGGCATGAGGACATCCGCCGTGTGGCCGACCTGATCCGCCGCGTGGCGGAGGGACGCACGGTGGTGATGGTGGAGCATAACCTCTCCGTCGTCGCCGACCTCAGCGACACGATCACCGTGCTCCAGCGCGGCGAGATCCTGGCGGAGGGCACCTACGCGGAGGTCTCCAACAACCCGGAGGTCCGCGAGGCCTACATGGGGACGGCCCATGTCTGAGGCGGCACCGATGCTCAGCGTGCGGGACCTCACCGGCTACTACGGGGAGAGCCACATCCTACACGGCGTGGAATTCCAGATCGCCGAGGGGGAGGTCGTCACCCTGATCGGCCGCAACGGTGTCGGCAAGACCACGACCCTGCGCGCCATCCTCGGCCTGCTGGACCGGCAGGAGGGATCGATCCGCCTGCAGGGGGAGGAGATCCTGGGCCTGCGCACGGACAGGATCGCCCGCAAGGGCATCGGCTACGTGCCGGAGGACCGGGGCATCTTCGCCAGCCTGACGGTGGAGGAGAACCTGCTCCTCCCGCCGGTGGTGAAGCCGGGCGGGCTGACGACCGAGGAGGTCTACGGCCTTTTCCCCCGCCTCAAGGAGCGGCGGAAGAGCCAGGGCACCAAGCTTTCCGGGGGGGAGCAGCAGATGCTGTCCATCGCCCGCATCCTGCGCACCGGCGCGCGGCTGCTGCTGATGGACGAACCGACGGAGGGTCTGGCCCCCGTGATCGTGCAGCAGATCGGCTCCATCATCGCCGAGCTGAAGCGCAAGGGCTTCACCATCCTTCTGGTGGAGCAGAACTTCCACTTCGCCTCCGGCGTGGCCGACCGGCACTACGTCATGGAGGACGGCAAGGTGGTCGACATGATCCCGAACGACCGCCTCGAGGCGGAGCGGGAAAAGCTGCAGCAGTATCTGGGGGTGTGAGGCGATGATCCAGGACCTCCTCGGCATTCCGCCCCAGGCCCTGTTCGGCCAGCTCCTGCTGGGACTGATCAACGGCAGCTTCTACGCCCTGCTCAGCCTGGGCCTCGCCGTCATCTTCGGCATGCTGCACGTCATCAACTTCGCCCACGGCGCCCTCTACATGGTGGGCGCCTTCGTGGCCTGGCTGCTGATGATCCATCTCGGCATCGGCTACTGGCCGGCGCTGCTGATCGCGCCCCTGGTGGTCGCCGCGTTCGGGGTGCTGATCGAACGGACCATGCTGGTGCGCATCGCCAAGATGGACCCGCTCTACGGCCTGCTGCTGACCTTCGGGCTGGCGCTCGTGATCGAGGGTGTGTTCCGCCACTTCTACGGCGTGTCCGGCCAGCCCTATCCCCCGCCGCCCTCCCTTCAGGGCGGCACCAACCTCGGCTTCATGTTCCTGCCGACTTACCGGGCCTGGGTGGTGGTGGCCTCGCTGGTCGTCTGTCTCGGCACCTGGTACGCGATCGAGCGAACGAAGCTCGGCTCCTACCTCCGCGCCGCGACGGAGAAGCCGCAGCTGGTCCAGGCCATGGGCATCAACGTGCCGGCCCTCGTCACCCTCACCTTCGCGGCGGCCGTGGCGCTCGCCGGGTTCGCCGGGGTGCTGGCGGCGCCCATGTACCAGGTGAACCCGCTCATGGGGTCGAACCTCATCATCGTCGTCTTCGCCGTGGTGGTGATCGGGGGCATGGGCTCCATCCTGGGGGCCGTCATCACCGGCTTCGGCCTCGGCATCGTGGAGGGCCTGACCAAGGTCTTCTACCCGGAGGCCGCCAACATCGTGATCTTCGTCGTCATGGCCATCGTGCTTCTGGTGAAGCCGCAGGGCCTGTTCGGAAAGGCCTGAAGCGATGGCGACCGAAACCCAGACCCCCGTCGCCGCCCCCGCCCCATCCGGCGGCGTGGGACAACGGGCGTGGCTGTTCGTCAGCCTGATCGCGCTGGTCCTGCTGGCGCTCGCACCCTTCGTCATCTACCCCGTCTTCCTGATGAAGGCGCTGTGCTTCGCGCTGTTCGCCTGCGCCTTCAACCTGCTGATCGGCTATGTCGGGCTGCTCTCCTTCGGCCATGCGGCCTTCTTCGGCGGGGCCGCCTACGTCACCGCGCACGCGGCCAAGGTCTGGCTGTTGCCGCCGGAGCTGGCGATCCTGCTGGGCACGCTGTTCGCGGGCGTCTGCGGGGCGGCCGTCGGCGCGCTCGCCATCCGGCGGCAGGGCATCTACTTCGCCATGACCACGCTCGCCCTGTCGCAGATGCTGTTCTTCGTCTTCCTCCAGGCCCCCTTCACGGGCGGGGAGGACGGCATCCAGGGCGTGCCGCGCGGGCATCTCTTCGGGCTGCTGGACCTGAACGACCCCTACGCCATGTACTTCACGGTGCTGGCCATCTTCGTGGGCGGATTCTGGTTCATCCATCGGATCGTGCATTCGCCCTTCGGCCAGGTTCTGAAGGCGATCCGTGAGAACGAGCAGCGCGCCACCTCCCTGGGCTACGACGTCTCGCGCTACAAGCTGATGGCCTTCATCCTGTCGGCGACCCTGGCGGGGCTGGCCGGGTCCACCAAGGCGCTGGTGTTCCAGCTCGCCACCCTGACCGACGTGCAGTGGCAGATGTCGGGCGAGGTGGTGCTCATGACCCTGCTGGGCGGTATCGGCACGACGACCGGGCCGGTGATCGGCGCCTTCCTGGTGGTAATGCTTCAGAACTACTTGGCGACCACGGCCCTCCCGGCCACGGTGGTGATCGGCATCGTCTTCATCATCTGCGTCCTGGTCTTCCGCCGGGGCATCATGGGCGAGATCGGTCACCTGCTGAGATGGAAGCTCTGAGGAAAGCGGCGCGTTCGACATTCCCGGTCGGCATCCGGTCGCGGTTGCGCTACCCTCGGCTCCAGGCCATAACGCTGGCCAACTCACTCGCAGGCAAGATGAACGCGCATCTCGATAGCATCGATGGCGACCCCTCGCCGGTGCTCCGCGTCAGCGGTTGGGCCGACGATCCGGGGCCTCTGGACATCACGCTCCGCTGGACCGACGGCGCCACCTCCCGGCCCCGCTTCCTGTTCCGGGTACCCCGGGCGGACGTGGTCATGGCCGGCGCCTCCACCCTCCCCTTCCCCGGCTTCGTGGCGGAGTTCGACGTCTCCGGCCGGCCGGAGGCCGTCACCTTCATGGGCGTGGAGCATCCGGTTCCCAACGCCGAGCGCTTCGGCACGGTGGAGCCGCACTATGGCGGTCTGCTGACCACGGAGCGCGTGTTCGGCCGCGCGGATATCTATGGCCACGGCCCGCCGACCGACGCCAACCCGGACGTGGTCGCCCTCTGCCAGCGGCTGGACGGTCCCGTGCTGGATTTCGGCTGCGGCAACGGCGACCTGCTGATGCGGCTGCGCGACCGGGGGCTGGAGGCGTCGGGGATCGAGCTGGACACGCCGCGCATCAATGCCGGGCTGCGCCCGGCCGCGCGGGACCACGTCATCCTTTATGACGGTGCGCTGCCCCTGCCCTATGCCGACGGCGCCTTCATGGGTGCGGTGGCGACGGAGGTGCTGGAGCATATCCCGGAGCCGCGCCGCATCGCGGAGGAGCTGGCGCGGGTCTGCCGTGGACGGCTGCTGGTCACCGTTCCGGACATGACCTGCATCCCGTCCGGCTACCAGACCGGCATGGTCCCCTGGCACCTGCTGGAGGACACCCACGTCAACTTCTTCACCCCGCGCAGCCTGACGGCCCTGTTCCGGGGCCTGTTCACGCCGGCGGAGTATTTCCGCATCGGGGACAGCCGGATCAACGGCCACTACGTGCCGGGCTCCGTCGCCGTCCTGTTCCAGCGGGACTGAGAGGCCTCACGCCTTCGCCGGCCGGTTGACCAGCGCCACTCCGGCGATGGCGATCCCCATGCCGACAAGGGCGGCCGGTCCCAGCGTCTCCCCGAACAGCAGCCACGCCATCACGGCCGTGGTCGGCGGCGTCAGGTAGAACAGGCTCGCCACCCTGGACGCCGCTCCCCGCCGGATCAGCCAGTACAGCAGGAAGATCGCCCCGACCGACAGCACCAGGGACAGCCAGACCAGCGCGAAGACGAACCGCCCGGTCCATTCCACCGCCATCGTCTCGGTCAGCGGCGCCAGCGCGGCGAACAGCACCGCCGTCGCGGCATACTGGATCGCGGTGCCGCTGCGCAGGTCCATCCCGGCGCCGTGGCGCTTCTGGTACAGCGTGCCCAGCGTGATGCCGACGAGGGCGATGCCCGCTAGAAGCAGCGCCGCCCCGCTGCCCGGACGGAACGCCACTTTCTCCCAGACGACCAGCAGCACGCCGACAAGCCCCAGGGCGAAGCCCGCCCATTGCCGGCGCGTCACCGTCTCCCCCAGGAACGGCCCGGCGGCGACGGCCGTCAGCAAGGGCTGCAACCCCACGATCAGGGCCACCGTCCCGGCCGGCAGGCCGAGCCCGATGGCGGAGAAGACGCCACCCAGATAGGCGCCGTGCACCAGAAGCCCGGCGATGGCGATATGGACCGCCTGCCGCCGGTCCGGCCAGGGCGCCTTCATGATCCAGGCGATGGCGCCCAGCAGCAGGGCAACGGCAGCCATGCGGATCAGCAGGAAGGTGAGCGGCTCGGCATGGGGCAGACCCAGCTTCGCCCCGATGAAGCCCGTGCTCCAGAGCAGGACGAAGACGACGGGCGCCAGCCGGCTGATGTCGAAGGCGGGCGCCTGGGACTGGACGGGGGCGGACATGGCTTGCGGACGCGATGCTGCGGGCGGGCGGTTGGCAGAATGACCGCGCCGCCCGCATCCGCAACATGCCGATGTCGCAGGGCAGACGCGATGCCGGCCGCCTATGCCGGCCCGGTCGGCCGGGCGGCCGTGTCCAGCGCCGCCAGGAAGTGGAATCCGGACCACGCCAGATAGCCCAGGAACTTCGCCCCATCCTCGACCAGCCAGTGGATGCTGTCGTCCCCCGCCCCGCTGACGGCGAGGTCGGCGAGCACGCTGCCGGCGAACCCGCCGAGGGCGACCAGAACCAGGCCGCCGGACGCGCTGCCCAGGATCTCCCGCCGGAACAGAACGGTCCAGGCCAGCAGCGACAGCCCGTAGAGCGCGAACAGCACCAGCTCGCCGTGGAACGCCCTCAGTCCGGGGTGCTCGTGCAGCATGAACATGTCGTCCACGGCCATCAGGCTCCCGATCGCGGCACCCGCCGCCAGGAGAAGGGCTTGGCGCCGGTCGGCGTGGACCCGCGCGGCGGCGACGGCCCCGAGCAACCCGGCGCCGATCCCGACGCACAGGGCCATCACGCCCAGGCTCGACAAGGCGCCGAAATAGAACGCGACCAGCCCGGTGTCAGAGGCCACGGCGAGCGGATCGCGCGTCAGCCAGGCCACCGGCACGAATGGCTGCAGCCCGGCCAGGGCCAGCAGCAGCACGCCGGGACCGAGGACGGCCATATAGCGGGACAGGGGCGTGCGCCGGGCGCACTCCACGATTTCGGCAAGGATTGAGGTCCGCCGGGTCTTCCCATGGACCGATATCGGGATGTACATGCGGGCGGCTTCGGACGGTTCTATCGGTCCCGGGCGCGGGACTGTCATGAAACTGTAGGAAACCATCCATCCCACGGGCGGTCACAGGGGCACGCGTATTAATCCGCGCGGTTCAGCACCGCGCGCAGTTTCAGGCCGATCCAGTTGCCGGCCAGGGCCGCCGGCAGCCAGACCCAGCCGTGCAGGCTGCCGGACGCGATGCCGCCGAAATAGGCGCTGATGTTGCACCCGGTGCCGATGCGGGCGCCGTAGCCCAGCAGCAGGCCGCCGAGCGCCGCCGCCAGCAGGGCGGCCGGCGCGATGCGCAGGGTGGGCGAGAACTTGCCGGACAGCCCGGCGGCCAGCACGGCACCCGCCACCAGCCCGATGTTCATCACGGTGGACTGGTCGTGCAGGGCGCTGGTTTCCAGCGCGGCGGCGGCGCGGGAGTCGGCCCAATAGTCCCAGAACAGGAGGTCCGGGTGGAGCGGCAGCAGCGCCTGCGATCCCCACAGGGTGAAAGCGTCCGTGATGCCCCAGGGGCGGCCGGAGACCAGCAGCGTGGCGAAGTTCAGCAGGGCCAGCGCCACCGCCCCCCACCACAGCGGCCAGGGGCCGCGCAGGAGGGTGTTCAGGAACGGGCCGGCGGGCGCTGCGTCGGCCCGCACGGCGCCGTGCCGGGCGCGCTCGAGCCAGAGGGTCGCCGCGTAGACCGCCGCGAACACCGCGAGGCTGAAGGCGAGCGCGCCGATCCAGCCCAGGCTGCCGATCAGGGACACGGTCTCCATCCGGGGCAGGCTTTGCCATGCGGGCAGATGCGCCGCCCCCAGCACGGACCCGACGATGAAGAACAGGATGACGACCAGCATGCGCGGGCTGCCTGTGCCGGCCGCGAACAGGCTGCCGGAGGCGCAGGCGCCCGCCACCTGCATGCCGATGCCGAACAGGAAGGCGCCGGCGACCACCGCCGTGCCGACCGAAAACAGGATGCCGTTCACCGGCTGGCCGAACACATCTCCGGCGGCGAGGACCGGGAAGAACAGCAGCACCGCCAGCCCGAGCATCAGCATCTGGGCGCGGATGCCACGACCCCGCCCCGCCGTCAGGAAATCACGGAAGGCGGCTGTGAAACCGAAGGCGGCATGCAGCAACGAGAACCCCAGCGCGCCGCCGATCAGGAACAGCACACCCTGGCGCGCGCTGACCGTCTGGCCCAGCCAAAGGGCGAAGCCCAGCAGGAACAGACCCGCGCCGATGGCGGCCAAAGCGTTGATCCGGCTGGCGTCCAGCGGGAGCGGCGTGCGGTTTCCGGCGGCGGCCGTGACCTGCGACATGAAAATCAACATCCTTGCGCTGTGATTTCCGCAGCAATGCGCAGGTCGAATGTAGATTTCATGGGCATATTTCACAAGCGCGCCGACACGCGGGCCAGCTCCGCGCCACGCGCGTGGTCCGGGCCGGCCCCTGATGCGCCCCCCGATGCGCCCCCTGGTGCGCAGTTGCCACGCATTTCGGACCATTCACCCACGGATGAATTTCGGATTTGACGTTTTTGCGACGGCCCGGCATCCTCTCGCAAAATTCATCAAGCGCTGAATGCGCGTTCTGGGAGGGAGCTCACATGACCGTCCGCAATGCATCCGCACGCCCGGACTCCGTCCGGCGCTGGCGCCAGGCCCTGTTCCTCGGCACCATCCTCGTGGCCACGCCGCTGGTCCCGTCGGCACCCGCGCTGGCACAGACCGCCCCCGCCGTCAGCGGGCCGCTGGAGGAGATCGTCGTCACCGCCCGCCGCCGGGAGGAAAGCCTCCAGGACGTGCCGGTGGCGGTCACCACCTTCTCCGGTGAGACGCTGGACCTGCGTGGCGATCCGGACATCACCGCGATCTCCCAGATCACGCCGAACATGACGCTCGAGGCGTCGCGCGGCACCAATTCCACGCTCACCGCCTTCATCCGCGGCGTCGGCCAGCAGGATCCGGTCGCCGGTTTCGAGGGCGGCGTCGGCATCTATCTGGACGACGTCTATCTGAACCGTCCGCAGGGCGCGCTGCTCGACATCTATGACGTGGAGCGGATCGAGGTGCTGCGCGGCCCGCAGGGCACGCTCTACGGCCGCAACACCATCGGCGGCGCCGTCAAGTACGTGACCAAGCGCCTCGGCACCGAGCCGAGCCTGCGGGTCCGGGGCTCCTACGGCTCCTACAACCAGTTCGATGCGGTGGTTTCCGGCTCCCTTCCGGTGAGCGACAAGTTCCGCATCGGCGGCGCCGTGGCCCGTCTGACCCGTGACGGTTTCGGCACCAACCTGACCACCGGCGACGAGAACTACGACAAGGACGTCACCGCCGCCCGCCTGTCCCTCGAGGTCGAGCCGACCGAGGGTCTGCTGATCCGCGTCTCCGGGGACGTCACCCAGGACGATTCGAACCCGCGCCAGGGCTACCGCGTGCTGCCCAGCGTGCTGCCCGGCGTGGTGCCGGCCGGCCGCTACGACACCCGCGCCGGCGTCACCCGCCTGGGCCCGATCGGTGACAACGAGGTGTACGCGCAGGGCGGCCAGATCACGGTGGAGTGGGAGGCGACGGACAACCTCACCTTCAAGTCCATCACCGCCGCCCGCTCCGACGAGTCGGACGCGCCGATCGACTTCGACTCCACGGCCGCCCGCACTTTCGACGTGCCGGCGATCTATGAGAACGAGCAGTTCAGCCAGGAATTCCAGGGCAACTTCGACTTCGACCGCCTGCGCGGCGTTGTCGGCTTCTATTACCTGGACGCGAACGCCTTCAACGCCTTCGACGCCATCATTACCAACCCAGCGACGCCGGCCGTGAACATCGCCAGCTTCACCCTGGGCGACGTCGACACGCAGGCCTGGGCGGTGTTCGGCGAGGCGACCTTCGACATCACCGACCAGCTCGCCCTCACCCTGGGCGGCCGCTATACGGAGGACGAGCGTTCCGCCCGCGTCTACCGCGAGAACTTCCTTGGCGCCCCGTCCCGCTACTTCGGCAACGCTTCGGCGGTCAGCAT
Organism: Rhodospirillaceae bacterium; assembly: GCA_029267445.1. Taxonomy (GTDB): domain Bacteria; phylum Pseudomonadota; class Alphaproteobacteria; order Azospirillales; family Azospirillaceae; genus JAJUIU01. The sequence goes on along the minus strand of JAJUIU010000051.1, from coordinate 3,304 downwards.
CACCGCCCCGGTCGTGGTGAACGGCGTGCAGGTGGTGCCGAACTTCGTCGGTGAGCGGACGGACACGGCGTTCAACCCGCGCGCCATCCTCGCGTGGCAGCCGACGGATGAGTACAACTTCTACGTCTCTTACGCCGAAGGCTTCAAGGGCGGCCTGTTCGACCCGCGCGGCAACTTCGCCAACGCCACGATCCGCGAGGGCGTGGAGCCGGAGACGGTTGAGACCTACGAGATTGGCGCCAAGCTGCGCCTGCTCGATGGCCGCCTGCAGACCAACATCGCGGTCTTCACCTCCGATTACGCCGACGTCCAGATCCCCGGCTCGGTCACGGTGACGCTGCCCGGCGGCGGCACCAGCTTCCAGGGCACGCTGACCAACGCGGGTGCCGCCGAGATCTCGGGCCTGGAGTTCGAGGCGACCGCCGCCCTGACGGACGAACTGACCGCGATCATGGCGCTGGGATATCTGGACGCCGAGTACACGGAGTTCGTGGTCAACGGCGTGAACGTCGCAAGCCAGCGGGACGTGCAGAACACGCCCGACTGGACCGGCAGCGGCACCCTGAACTACACGACCGACATCACCGCGTTCGGCCAGACCGGGTCGCTGTCGCTGATCGGCACAGGGTCCTACCGCAGCAAGACGCAGCAGTTCGAGTTCGCGATCCCGCTGCTGGACCAGGACGCCTACTGGCTGTTCGACGCCTCCATCGTCTGGACGTCGGAGGACGATCGCTACCGGATCGGCCTGCACGGCAAGAACCTGACCGACCGTCGGTACATCACCTCGGGCTACAACTTCCCCGGTGCCGCCACGGACAACTCCGTCCTGGCCTTCTACGGCAACCCGCGGACGGTCACGGCGACGGTCGAGTTCCGCTTCTGATCGGCATTGCGCGCGGCGCGTTCCGGTGGCAAACCCGGACGCGCCGCGTCCTATTTCGCGGCCAAACGATAATCGGGAACGGGGGAGGATCGGCCCATGGCTGACGCCGCGACGAAGCCTGCTGCCGCCGGGGAGCTGGCGGAAACCAGCAACTACCGGTTCTACGTCCTCTTCATCCTGTTCCTGGTCTACACCTTCAATTTCATCGATCGGCAGATCATCGGCATCCTCGCCGGGCCGATCAAGGCGGAGCTCGGCCTGACCGACACGCAGCTCGGGCTCATGGGCGGCCTCGCCTTCGCGCTGTTCTACACCGGCCTCGGCATCCCGATCGCCCTGCTGGCCGACCGTTACAGCCGCGTGAAGATCGTGACCATCTCGCTCGCGGTGTGGTCGGGCTTCACGGCGCTCTGCGGCACGGCCCACGGTTTCTGGCAGCTCTTCCTCTATCGGGTGGGTGTCGGCGTCGGCGAGGCGGGGGGTGTCGCCCCCTCCTACTCCCTGATCTCCGACTATTTCCCACCCAAGGAGCGGGCGCGGGCCTTCGCCGTCTTCTCCTTCGGCATCCCGGTCGGCTCGGCCGCCGGCATCCTGTTCGGCGGCCTGATCGCGGCGCATGTCGACTGGCGCGCGGCCTTTGTCGCCTGCGGCCTCGCCGGCCTGCTCCTCGCCCCCCTGATGTGGATGACCGTGCGCGAGCCCGCGCGCGGCCGCTACGATCCGCCGGCGCCGAAGACGGCGCCCGCTCCCATCGGGCTTGTGCTCAGGACCCTGGCGACCAAGCCCAGCTTCTGGTTGATCGCGTTCGGCGCGTCGGCCAGCTCGATCATGGGCTACGGCCTGATCTTCTGGCTGCCGTCCTTCCTCGACCGCAGCTTCGGAATGCCGCTGGTCGACCGGTCGATCTACTACAGCGCCATCGTCTTCTTCGGCGGCCTCGTCGGCATCTGGATGGGCGGCTATCTTGGCGACCGTCTCGGGCAGAGCAGCAAGGCGGCCTACGCGCTGGTGCCCGCGACCGCATTCGTCCTCTGCGTGCCGTTCTACGCGGTGGGCGTGATGTCGCCCTCCCTGCTGCTCACCTTCTTCATGTTCCTGATCCCGGCGGCGCTCAGCCTGGTCTGGCTGGGCCCGGTGATCACCACCATCCAGCAGCTGGTGGCGCCCACGATGCGGGCGACGGCGTCGGCGATCTTCCTATTCATCAACAATCTGATCGGGATTGGCTTCGGCACCGTGTTCCTGGGTCTGCTGTCGGACATCCTGGTGCCCCGGTTCGGCACGGAATCGCTGCGCTATTCGATCCTGGTGGGCCTCTCCTTCTACATGCTGGCCGCGATCCTGTTCTTCCTCGCCTCGCGACGGCTCGAGCGTGACTGGCACCGGTGATCGGGGGGCCCGGTGAAATGGGGCCGATTGATCGAGGGGCCTAGTCCGAACGGATGCGGTGCCAGGGCGATATGTGCCGCGTAGCATGCCGGCACCCCTGGCGAAAGGGACGCGCATGGCGAACTTGACCCTTGGCCCGGCGAAGGAGCCGCGTTCGTCGCGTCGCCTCGGCCGGCCACCCAAGTCCGAACGGGCCGAGGAGACGCGCGAGCGCATCCTGGACGCCGGCGAGGAACTGTTCGCCCGCAACGGCTTCCACGGCGTGACCGTGCGCCAGATCACCCGGGCCGCCGGCGTGGATGTGGCGCTCGCCCACTATTATTTCGGCACCAAGCGCGGCCTGTTCGACGCGGTGTTCCTGCGCCGGGCGGAGATCCTGAACAAGGAACGCCTCGCCTCCATCGACCGCTACGAATCCTCGGCCCCCGGCGGCCAGCCGACCGTGGAGGGCATCATCGAGGCCTTCCTGGCGCCGGTGCTGGAGATCTGGGCCCGGGGCGGGCCCGGCTGGGACCATTACTTCGCCCTGGTCGCCCAGGTGAACAACACGCCCGAATGGGGCGGAGAGACCATGGCCCGGTACTTCGACCCGGTGATCCAGCGGCTGATCGCCGCCCTGCGCAAGGCCATGCCGTCGGCGCGGGACGAGGATCTCTACTGGTCCTACCAGTTCCTGTCGGGCGCCCTCACCCTCGCCTTCGCCCAGACGGGCCGCATCGACCGGCTGTCGGGCGGGCTTTGCCGCTCGACCGACGCGGCCGCGGTGCTGGCCCGCCTGCCCCGCTTCACCGCCGCCGGGTTCAGGGCGGTGTGCGAGGGCCGGGGGCTGCTGAAATCCGCCTGACCCCTCAGCCGGACATCCGCTTGATGGTGCCCGTGGTGCTCTGGCCCTGGACCAGCTCGGCCAGCAGCACCCGTCCGCCATGCCGCCGCACGATGTCGGCCCCCACCACCGTCTCGATGGTGTAGTCGGCCCCCTTCACCAGCACGTCCGGCTTGATCGCCTCGATCAGGCGCAGCGGCGTGTCC
>JAJUIU010000110.1 GCA_029267445.1 Rhodospirillaceae bacterium | reverse complement strand
GCGACGACATCGTCCGGGGCCTCGGGTGCGGCGGCGATCCATTCCGTCGACAGGGCGAAGCGGCTCCGCCGGATCAGGGCGGTCATGTAGATATTGGGCGAATGCGGGCGCGGGGGCGATCCGGGTATCGCGCCGATCAGCGGGAACAGCGGGGCCAGTGCCGGCAGCGCGTGGTTCGCATACATCGAGGCGCCCCAGTACCGCCCGGCGATCTCGGCGAAATGGGCCGGGCTCCTGATCGCCTCCAGGCCGGACTCGGCCATCGGCAGGATCTCGATCTTGGGCTTGGTCACATCCACCGTGTCGTTGGCGACGTCGACATAGAGATCGCCCATCTGCATCGCGTTCTGGAAGTAGCGGCCCCGGAGCGCGCCCCAGACGAGCCGGATGCGTCCGCCCCGCGACTGGAAGGCCTGCAGGGCCACGGCTCCCGGATGCCGCGCCGCCGCCGACGCCGGCGCGCTGATGGCCGCGAGGACCGCGCGGGTGATCTCCAGGCAGTAGCCCTGCGGATAGGGCTTGCGACGGGCGGTCAGGGTCGGCGCCGCCGTCAGCATGCGGTCGACCCGGGACCGGACCTCCAGAAGGAACGCGGCCACCTCGGCGACCGCCGGCGACAGATGCCGCGCCGTCAGCCCGCTTTCCCGGCGGGTCGGGATGGTGGGGGAAAGCGGCAGCGGCTCCGGCATGGGTCGTCTATACGGCATGGCGCCGCCGCGCCCAAGCGCCGCCCGCCGCGGCGAATGGCCCATTCCGGCCACAGCCCCGTAGGACCCGCCGGGTCCGTAAACGCCCCGTCAACCCGCGCCGTGCCATCCTCCGTCCGGACGGGTGGGGGAGCGGCGCGTGGTCACGAACGAGGGGGAAACCGGCGACGCGGCGCGGCTGGCGCGGGACGACCTGTTCGCCTGGATCGGCGGCGGGATCGTCTGGGGGCTGGTCATGGCGGCGGCCCAGGGATGGTCGGACGGCATGGCCTTCGGTGCGGCCCTGGCGCTGATCCTGCGCCGCGCGCTTGGCCTGATCCTGGATTATTGAGCCCGCGCCGCCCGCCACCGGTCTAGCGCCAGCACCGTCGCGGCCCCCAGGGCGGACTTCAGCGCCGCCCCCGTCAGGAAGGGCAGCACGCCGCCCGCCAGGGCCCGTTCCGGCCCCACGATCCCGGCCAGCCACAGCGCCCCCAGCGCCAGGATCAGCAGATGCCCCGCCAGGAAGGCCGCGAACAGCCGCCACGCCGTCACCGTCCGCCTCCGCTCCGCCAGCAGGCCCATCAGCGCCGCCGCCAGCGGGAAGGCCGCCAGATACCCGGCCGTCGGCCCGGTCAGGACATCCAGCCCCGCCCGGCCGCCCGCGAACAGCGGCAGACCGGCCGCCCCCTGCGCCAGATACAGCAGCAGCGCCAGCAGCCCCAGCCGCCAGCCCAGCAGCGCCCCCGCCAGCAGCACGGCCAGGCTCTGCATCGTCATCGGCACCGGCCACAGCGGCACCTCCACCCAGGCGCCGGCGGCCACCAGCCAGCTCGCCGCCAGCGCCATCCCGAGCCTGAGGGCGAGGGGGCTGCCGTCGAGGCGAAGCGGAAGGGGGCCGGCGGTCATCGTCTCTGCCTGCGCGCGATTCGGGAGGGGGACGGGGAGCCGGACCGTACGGCCTTTCGTCCGCCGTCCGCAATCCTTCGCGCGATCGTTCGCGGGACGGCCCGCTTTGACGTGCATCAACGCCGTATCCCTTCGGCGGGTGAATGATGCATCGGATTTTATCTGTTCGGTCCCCGACGGATTTCGCCTTCCGGAGCCCCGCCCGCATGCCATTCCGCGGCAACCTGATGTCCACCCTCGCCGGTATCGCGGGGACCGTGGGGCTGCTCTGGTTCTCCCTGACCGAGGCGGGGGACACGGCCGTCTATTACTGGGACCCCGCCAGCCTCGCCATCGTGCTGGGCGGTACGCTGGCCGCCACCGTCTCCTCCTACCGCACCGGCCAGCTCGTCACCGGCTTCCGCAGCCTGGGGGCCCTGTTCCGGGACGAGCCGCCGGTGGAGCCGGATATCCAGCGCCTGGTGGCCGTGGTGCGGCTGGTCCAGGCGCATCAGGTCCAGAAGGCGGAAGCGGAGATCGCCGGCATCGGCAACCCGTTCCTGCGCCTCGGCCTGCAGCTCGCCCTCGACAACACGCCGGTCGAGGACCTCCAGCACATGATGCAGTTCCGCATCGAGAAGCTGATCGAGCGCGAATCGTCCGACATCAAGGTGTTCCGCACCATGGGGGAGTTCGCGCCCGCCTTCGGCATGTTCGGCACCCTGCTGGGCCTCGTCGGCATGTTGCAGGAGCTGGGCTCGGGCGATCTGCTGTCCATCGGGCGGAACATGGCCGTGGCCCTCATCACCACCGTCTATGGGGTGATCCTGGCCAACCTCGTCTTCAAGCCGATCGCCAACAAGCTGGAGCAGCGCATGGTCCAGCGCGTGGCCATGCTGAACGTGCTGCTGGACGGCATCCTGCTGATGCGGCTGGGGCGCAACGCCAGCACGGTGGAGGACGCGCTGACCACCATCGTGCGCAACTACCAGGACGAGATCCGCGACACCGCCGGGCGGGAGGCGCGGGCATGACCCCCCTTGGCGGCGGCGGCGAGGGCGGCGGCACCGGCCGCGCGGCGGAGATGCGGACCTTCGCCCGCGCCCGCTCCACGGCGGCGCTCACCGCCGGGCTGGACAAGGGCGGCCAGGACGGCTGGATGACCACCTACACCGACATGGTGACGCTGCTGCTCACCCTGTTCGTGTTCCTGGTGGGCATGTCCGACCTGAAGAAGGACACGCCTCAGCGCGGGGCGGAGATGCCGGAGCTGGTGCTGCCCACCCTTCCGCCGCTGGAGCCCGAGCCCGAGCCAGAGGCGGCCGACACGGCACTCCCGGACACGGCCCCCCCGGAAACGGCCCCCGTCCCGCCCGAGCTGTCCTGGCTGATCGACAGGGCGAAGGAGCTGGAGGCCTTCGTCATCGATCATAAGCTCCAGGACCAGGTGCGGATCGAACGGACGGAGCGCGCCATCCTGGTGCAGCTGCGCGACGGCTTCCTGTTCGCCTCCGCCAGGGCCGAGCTGACGACCGACGGTGTGGCCCTGGTCCGGCGGCTGGCCGGCTTCCTGGCCGGCCTTCCCGGCGAGATCGAGGTTGAGGGGCACACCGATCCCATCCCCATCGCCACCAGCCGCTACCCGTCCAACTGGGAACTGTCCGCCGCCCGCGCCGCCGCCGTGGCGCGACGCCTGATCGACAACGGCGTGCCGGCCCGGCGCCTGCGCGCCATCGGCTATGCCGACACCCGGCCTGTGGCCAGCAACGCCACGGCGGAGGGGCGGGCGACCAACCGCCGGGTCACGCTGCTGATCCTGGCCCGCGCGCCCGCCGGGTCCGGGCCGAACCCCGCCCCCGGAGGTGCCGCGCCATGAGGACCGCGCCATGAGAACCGACGAGAGCCGCCTGCTGGCAGACGCGCTTGCCTGGGCCGAGGCCCCGCCCGACCGGCACGTGGCGGTGCTGGACCTGTCCGGCGTGCTGCACGCCGACGATCCGCTGTTCCGCCGGACGCTCGCCCGCTGGCTGACAGGCGCCACGGCGAAGGGCAAGGGCCCGGTGGAGGGGGTGTCGGCCTACGACCTCGCCCCACGCCCGGCTGGTCCTGGCGATCGACGCGTCGGCGCTGGAGGGGCGGCGCAAGGCGCTGGGCCATGTCGCCGGCACCCTGGCGGAGCATCGGCGCGGCGCCATCAAGGCGACATGGTACGACCTGAAGACCGATGCCGCCGCCGTCGCCAAGGTGGCCCGCGAGCTGCTGGAGCTGGCGGAGGCGGGCGACGTCCCGGCCGAGCCGCCGGCGGATGACGGGCTGGGCCGTTTTCTCACCATCGAGCGCAGCCTGCGCGCCGTCGACCTGGCCCCGCTGGTCCGGCAGAGCCAGGCCTTCTACATCGACGATTCCGGCACGCCCGAGCCGGTGCTGCTGGAGGTGACCGTCGCCATGACGGAGCTGGAGCGGTTGTTCGGCGTCACCCTGCGCGGCGGCGACTGGCTGTTCGGGCTGGTGACGGAGCTGCTGGACCGCCGCATGCTCTACCACCTGCTGCGCGACCGCTCCGAATCCCCGGTGCCCTACGCCGTGAAGCTGCACGCCTCAACCGTGCGCGAGCCGGAGTTCGGCCACCTGCTGGCCCAGTTCCCGGCCCGCAAGCACGGCCGGCTGGTGGTGGAGCTGCCCTATCTGGAATGGGTCGCGGATCCGGCGGCGGTCCAGTCGGCCATCGACACGGCCCGGCTGAACGACCTCGCCGTGGCGCTGGACCATGTGCCCTTCGCGGCCCTGCGCAAGGGCGGCCTGCCCGCCGTGGATTACGTGCGCGTGCCCTGGATCGACGACGCGGGGGCGCGCGCCGACCTCTCCGACGGTCGCGCCGTGGTGGAGGCCGTGGGGCGCGAGCGCTGCGTGCTCGCCCGCTGCGGGGAGCGCAAGGCGATCGACGACGGACTCGCCGCCGGGTTCCGCATCATGCAGGGCCCGGCCGTGTCCAAACTCGCCGCCGAGCACAGCAAGGTCGTCGCCGACAAGGAGCGGGAGAAGGTCGTGGGCGGGGAACTGGCGGCCATGGCCGGCAGCCGCGACATCGGCGAGGGCGGAACCCCAGCGGCACCGGGCGGCGCCTTCGGCTGGCTCGGCCGCGTGCTGCGCCGGAAGGGGTGAGCGACCGCCGGACCCGCCGCTCTTTCCTGTTCCGGCACCGTACCCTCCCTCTCCCAGGGGGAGAGGGAGGGACCCGTCGCGACAGCGATGGGAGGGTGAGGGGGTACGGTCTCTCCTGATCGCCCCGACCCCCGGCACCGTAACCCCTCTCCCTCTCGCTGCGCGGGTCCCTCCCTCCCCCTCGGGGGGAGGGCAGAGAAGGGGCACCCCCGCGCATGAACCTGCCCTCTCACAGGAGGAGAGAGCCTGCCCCGGACTTGATCCGGGGGAGGGACCCGTCGCGACAGCGATGGGAGGGTGAGGGGGTACGGTGCGTCCAATCAGGCGGGCGACCCCGCCGCGATCACCAGCCGAACAGCCAGTGCGACGGCACGTGGTAGTACAGGGTCAGGATCTCGGAGCCGGGATTGTCCTTGGACAGGCCGGCGTTGGAGATGTGGCCGAAGGCGATGCCGATCCGGCTGTCGTTCTCGAACCGGTAGGACAGTTCCGCCTGCGAACGGAACTCCCAGAACGAGCCAAGCTGCTTGCCGTCGCCGTCGTAATGCAGGCCGGCGCCGAAGCTTGGCGTGAAGGTAAGGGAACCCAGCGGGATGTCGAACAGGATGCCGCCGGCCCCGTAGACGCCGCCGTCGGAGGTGATCTCCGTGCCGACCCAGGGGCGGATGCTGACCCAGTCCTTCACGTCGGACCACAGCGTTTCGCCCCAGCGGTACTCCAGCCGGAAGTCGGCGGCCCGGTTCCGCGGCTCATTCTTCAGCACGTCGAAATAGCCGACGCCGAAGCTGACGAGGTCCGGGTCCCCGCCGGACGCCTCGGTCGTCGCCGGCGCGGTCGTCGCCTGCTGGGCGAGGGCGGATGGCGCGCCTGCCAGAAGGGCGGCGACCGCCGCCACCGCCGCCATCGTGCGCACCCGCGCGCCTGCACCGAACCGTTCCACCACCGGACCCCTTGGACTCAATCCCCATTCATTGATTCACGAACGAAGGGGAGGCTGGCAACACCTATGACATCGGTCCGCCCATGCGGACCAAGAATGTGTCCACACTGTGACCTTTCAGATACTTGGGTATTCTTCAGCCGAAGAAGCCGATCCGCTGGGTCAGTGCGTTGCCCGTCCGCCGCACCAGCTCGTACAGGCTGGCCAGCGGGCGGAAGATGCGCGCGTTCTCCTGGCTGTAATCCTGGCTCTCGTCGCTGACATAGGTGGCGGGCTCGCCGTAGTCGCCCGTCGGCGTCGCGTCGCCCCGCGCCGGGAAGATGCGAGTCAGCAGCTCCAGCGCCCAGGGCACGTCCAGATGCATCAGCCGCTGCACCAGCCGCTCGCGCGACACGGCGTGCTGGCTGGAGAAGGGCGGAACATGCGTCGCCAGCAGGAAGATGCGGTGCATGAGGGCGAGGCGCAGCGCGTGCAGCAGGATCGGCGCGGTCCGCGCCGCCGGCCCCGGATCCGGCAGCGCCCCCGCCCGCTGCAGGTTCTCCCGCAGCACGCCGAAGTCACGGTTCAGCCGGCGGAACACCTGCACATGGCGGGCGTGGGTCTGGGTCTGATCCAGCACGTCCGCCACCCGGCGGCAGTCCTCGGCGAAGGCGCGGTCCCGGCTCCCGTTCGCCAGCGCCAGCCAGAAGCTGGGGTCCAGCGTGTCGATATAGGCGCGCAGCGCGTCCGGGTTCGCCACGGCCACGCCGTACTCCACCATGCCCATCAGCTGCCGGAACCGCGAGGAGGCGGCGACAAGCTGCGCGAACCGCTCCGGGTCGCGGTCGATCGCCTCGCCCACGCCCGACAGCACGTTGGCCGGCAGGCCAAGCTGCAGCAGGATGGCGTTGTGCGGGATGGCCCGGAACTGCGACGCCATCACCCGCTCCGACTCCTCCGCCGGGGCGTCCTGCTGCCGCTTGATGGCGCGGCTGCCCGACGGGTACAGCAGGTTGGTGCCGTAGGCGCCCAGCAGCGCGCCGTAGTTCGGGTCCTCCACCAGGTGCACCTGGAACGCCTTCACCGTGGTGAAGAACTCCCGGATGTAGTCGCCCTCGGCATAGAAGGGGTCCGCCTCCAGCGGTGGCTTCTCCGTGCCCAGCATGTATTCGACGATACGGGTCACAACCGCCAGCGCCGCCGCCGGCGTGACGAAGGGCAGGAAGCCGTCGCCGCCCTGGAAGCTGACCTCCTGCTTGAAGTCGATGCCGGCCCCGGCCGCGAAGTTCAGCGTCGCCGGCGGGCAGACATAGGCCAGCCGCTCCGTCACCCCCGCCGGATGGCCGCCGCGCCCGATCGACTCCCCGTGCGTGTCGAAGATCAGCAGCTGCACGCCGTCCAGGTTCTGGCGCTGGAACAGGCGCAGGATGCGCAGACGCAGCCGCTCGATGGAGGCCGCCGCCGGCGTCTGGCCCAGATAGCGGCCGGCGTCGGAGTATCCCGTCTGGATGCACAGCCGGCCGCGCCGGCGCACATAGTCCCGGTAGTGCGGGTTGTCCAGCAGCTGCTCGATCACCCGGCTGCCCACCTCGAGCGCCTTCTCCGTCTCGAACAGCGGGCTGATGTCGACGCGGTCGGCGATGCCGAACAGCCGGGCGTAGTACAGCGCCGTCAGCACCGTGAAGGCGCTCTCGCTCTCCGCGATCAGGAAGCGCACGGGCGTGGAGCTGTCGCTGTATTTCAGCATCTGCGCCACGACCATGAACAGCCGCTTGGCGGAGGTGCGCTCGGCGATGATGCTGCCGAAATTGATGCTGGCGGGCTTCACCCGGTCCAAGAGGTCGCTGACGGACGTCAGATAGGACTGCCGGTAGCGCGGGTCGTCGGGGGCCGTCTCCAGCCCCACCGCCTTGCGGATGGCGTTGTGCAGCTGGGTGGCGTTGATCCGCACATGGGTGTGGGCCATGCCCAGCCCGTAATTCGCCAGCTCGGCCCGCAGCACCGCCAGCCGCTTGACCAGGTCCGCCCGCTTGCCCTCCAGCCCGGCGGCGGGGCCCGCCAGCCGGACGGCGCGGTCGATCAGGTCGATGGCCTGTCCGGCATCCACCAGCCGCAGCGGCAGCCCCTCATGCATCCGCTTGGCGATGCGCCGGACATGGTCTGCGTCGCCGGCGGCTTCCTTGCCCCCGAACGCCGCGATCTCGTCGGTCACCTGGGTCAGCGCCAGGGCCACCCGGCTCTCCAGCAGCTCCAGCGTGTGGCCGACCTCCTCCGGCGCACCCCTGTCCCGGCGCAGCGCCTCGATCTCCGACAGGTAATGGCGCAGCTGGCGCTGCTGCACGATCAGCCGCTTGTGCAGCGTGTCCGACCATTTGATGTCCGACCGTCCGTCCAGGTCGTAGCCGACCCAGCTCGCCACCGTGACGAGGCGGGGCGTCACCTCCGTCCAGCGGTCCGGATAGCGCGCCCGCGCCACGTCCAGCACGATGCCGTAGAGCGTGCGCAGCGCCGTCTGCACATGGCCGATCGCCACCAGCGACAGCGCGTGCTCGCGGGCCAGCGTCATCTCTTCCGGCGCGTGCGGCTGGGTCGCCATCTCCCGCACCAGCTCGGCCCGCGCCGCCGGCGACAGCGGGGCGCCGTCGCCGCCCTGGCCGGTCGCCAACGTGGTCAGCAGCTCCATCTGGTCGCCCGACAGGTTGAAGGTCGGGTGCGCGGTCATGACGATGCCGAACAGCTCGCGCTCGACGGCCGCCTGGAACCGCTCGAACGGCACGGCGCCTCCGTCCGCCGCCACGGCCAGCCCGGCGATCAGCGCCTCCAGCCGGGCCCTGTTGGCCTCCGGCTCGGCCGATCCCAGATAGCGGCCCAGCCGCTCCGCCCGGGCGAGGAAGCCCTCGGCACCCAGATACTGGATCAGCTGCTCCAGCGCCCCAGGGCCCAGCGTCCCCGCCGCCAGCCGCCGCCCGATGTCGAGCGCCAGCAGCATCACCGGGTTCGCCGTCGGGTCGAAGGCGGAACGGGCGACATGGTCGTCCAGGGCCGCCGCCAGCTCGGCCGCCAGCGTCGGCGCGTCGGGGCCGTTCGCATCGGCGGGGAACAGCGTGGCCTCGGGGCCCAGCAGCGGTCCCCCGCGCGCCCTGTCGGCCAGCACGGCCCGGTCGGCCGTCGGATCGGGCGCGGTCCCGCCGGCGCCGGCCTTGTCCGCCCTCGGCCGGCGCGTGGCGGCCCCCGGATCGCCCGCCCTCGGATCGCCCGCCCTCGGATCGCCCGCCCTCTGATCGCCAACCGTCAGGTCTTCGGGCATCGGGCCCTCCTGGCGCCTGTCGCGCCGCCGTTCGTTCCTACCGCAGTGCGGCATGGAAAGGGTGGATGAGGGCCCTTGCCCCTGTCAACGTCGGCGGCGCACCATTCCATTTTATCCCAAAGGGTCGCGCCGCCCCCCGTCGGAAACGCCAGAACTGTCATGAATGACCGTTACCCTTCCGACATGAATAAGACCGTGCGCTTCGACGACCAGGCCGCCACGCTCGCCCTGCTGGGCGATGCGGCGACCCATGGCGGCCAGCCGGTGCTGCGGATCGATACGCACGGCGCCGTCGTCTTCCTGGCGGGAGACCGGGCGTACAAGCTGAAGCGGGCGGTGCGGCTGCCCTTCTTCGACTTTTCCACGGCCGATCTCCGCCTGCGCGCCTGCCGGGAGGAGCTGCGGCTCAACCGCCGCACGGCGCCGGAGCTTTATCTCGGCCTCGCCGCCATCGTGGCGCTGCCCGACGGGCGGCTGACGCTCGCCTGCGACCCGGCGGCCGACGGCGGGGCGCCGGTCGACTGGGTCGTGGTGATGGCCCGCTTCCCCGACGACGCGCTGCTGGACAACGTGGCCTCGCGCGGCGCGCTGACGCCCCGCCACATGCTGGACCTCGCGGAGGCCGTCGCCGCCTTCCACGAGGAGGCCGAACCCCGGCCGGAGGCGGGCGGGTCGGCCGACATGGCGGACATCGCCGCCGTCATCCTGCGCCGGCTGCGGCTGTTCCCGTCCGTCTTCCCGGCCGACCGCGTGTCCCGTTTCGAGCGCGCGGTGGAGGACGCCTTCCAGCGCCTGTCGCCGCTGATCGACCGCCGGCGCGACGCGGGCTATGTCCGGCATTGCCACGGCGACCTGCATCTCAGGAACATCGTGCTGCTGGACGGCCGCCCGGTGCCGTTCGACTGCATCGAGTTCGACGAGCGCTACGCCGTGACGGACGTGCTCTACGATCTCGCCTTCCTGCTGATGGATCTGGAGCACCGGCGCCTGCGCGGCCTCGCCAACGTGCTGTTCAACCGCTGTCTGGAGCTGACGGGGGACCTCGCGGGCCTTGCCCTGCTGCCGCTGTTCCTGGCGCTCAGGGCCGCCATCCGCGCCCATCTCGCGGCCACCGCCGCCAATGAGCAGGCATCCGACCGCGCCGCCGCCATGCGGGCGGAGGCGGCCGCGTATCTCGATCTGGCGCTCGCCTGCGCGCAGCCGGCACCGGCCTGCCTGATCGCCATCGGCGGCCTGTCCGGCACGGGCAAGACCACGCTCGCCCGCAATCTGGCCCCCGATGTCGGCCCGGCGCCGGGTGCGGTCATCCTG
>JAJUIU010000027.1 GCA_029267445.1 Rhodospirillaceae bacterium | reverse complement strand
GTGATGGCCGGGGGATGGTAGCACGCGTTGCACAGTGGGCGTCGCCCGTCCGGCGGACGCGCGGCGAAAGCTTGGCAAGGGCGTGGCCTTGCGCCAGAAATCGCCAGCAATCCGGATGCCGGTCGCCGCCCGGCCCTGAAACGGAAGGAAAAGCCGCCATGTTCGTGGTCCGCCGCCATATCCTCGCCGCCGCGATCCTGCTCGCCGCCTTGCCCTTCGCAACGGTCGCGCGGGCGGCCACGGACCCGGAGAACACGCTTTACCTCGAACTGCCCGCCGGCCGGGTCGTCATCCAAATGCTGCCGGACGTGGCCCCCCAGCACGTGAAGCGGATCAAGGAGCTGGTGCGCCAGGGCTTCTACGACGGTCTGGCCTTCCACCGCGTGATCCCCGGCTTCATGGCCCAGACGGGCGATCCGATGGGCAACGGCACCGGCGGGTCCGGCCAGACCCTGCCGCTGGAGCCCTCGGACATCCTGCACGAGCGGGGCACCGTCTCCATGGCCCGCGCCCGCGCCTTCAACAGCGCCGACAGCCAGTTCTTCATCGTCTACGACCGCGCCCCACACCTGGACCGGATGTACACGGCCTGGGGCCGGGTGGTGTCGGGGATGGAGCATGTGGACGCGCTGAAGAAGGGCGATCCGGCCATGAACGGCATGGTCGAGCAGCCGGATATACTCGCCTGCGCGCGGGTGGCGGCGGACGTGAAGGGCAAGGCGCCGGGTGCCGCGACTTGCAATCCCCCCGTCCGTCGCTAAGGTGCCCCGACCATCACGAGACGCCATGGAAAGGACCCGGCACATGGACCTGGAGAACACGCTCTATCTCGACCTGGCGGGTGGCCGCGTCACCATCCAGCTGCGGCCCGACCTGGCGCCCGGCCACGTCGCCCGGATCAAGGAGCTGGCGCGGTCCGGCTTCTATGACGGGCTGAACTTCCACCGGGTGATCGAAGGCTTCATGGCCCAGGGCGGCGATCCGCGCGGCGACGGCACCGGCGGGTCCGGGCAGAAGCTGAAGGCGGAGTTCTCGCGTGAGCCCCATGTCCGGGGCACCTGCTCCATGGCCCGCGCCATGAACCCGGACAGCGCCGACAGCCAGTTCTTCATCTGCTTCGCCCCCGCCCCCTTCCTAGACGGCCAGTACACCGTCTGGGGACAGGTGGTGGACGGAATGGAGCATGTGGACGCCATCAAGCGCGGCGAGGGCCGCAACGGCGAGGTCCGCAACCCCGACAAGATCGTGAAGATGCAGGTCGCCGCCGACGCGGCCTGATCCGACCTCGCACGGCGTGGAAGGGGGGCGCGGTCGCTGGGCCGCGCCCCCGTCCTTTTCCGGCCCCGGCAGCTTTTGCCGCCCGCCCGGCCCATCGCGCCCTCTGCGGCCGTCCCTGCCCCGGGTCCGCGCCGGGCATCGCCGCTCAAACCGTTGGATTTCCTCGATTTCCGTGTTTGGCACGCCTCCTGCTTAAAGGGTGGCGAGCAATCGGCCGGCGCCACAACGACCGGCAGGAACTTCGAGGCAAGACGATGGAAAACCCGATCTACATCGCACTGTCCCGCCAGGACGCGCTGCGCCGGCAGATGGACATCGTCGCGCACAACGTCGCGAACATGAACACGGCGGGCTTCAAGGCTCAGCGCATGCTGTTCCTGGAGCATCTGGAGAAGCCGACCCGCCAGGACGACCGGATGTCCTTCGTCACGGACTTCGGCACGCTCCGCAACATCGATGCCGGCCCGCTGCAGGTCACGGACAATCCGCTGGATCTGGCGCTGCGCGGCGAGGGCTACTTCGCGGTCGAGACGCTGAACGGCCCCCGCTACACCCGCGCCGGCGGCTTCCAGCTCAACGCCGACCGCGAGCTGGTCGACAAGAACGGCCTGCCCGTCCTGAACGACCAGGATCAGCGCATCGTCATCCCCGAGGGTGCCGCCCGCATCACGGTCCAGGGCGACGGCCAGATCGAAACCGAGCTGGGCCCGGTCGCCCGCCTGAAGGTCGTCACCTTCGCCGACCAGCAGCGCATGCAGGAGCTTGGCGCCGGCCTTTACTCCACCGAACAGGAGGAGGTTCCGGTCGCCGCCCCGCAGGTGACGCAGGGTGCCATCGAAGGTTCCAACGTCCAGCCCGTGCTCGAGATGACGGCGATGATCGACGTCCTCCGGGCCTACCAGTCAACCCAGCGGATGCTCGACAGCGAGCACGAACGTCAGCGGACTGCCATCCGGCAGCTCGGCCGCGTCCAGTAAGGAGAAACGACCATGCGTAGCTTGAGCATCGGTGCGACGGGAATGCTGGCGCAGCAGCTGAACGTCGAGGTGATTTCCAACAACATCGCCAACATGACCACGACGGGGTTCAAGCGGCAGCGGGCCGAATTCCAGGACCTGCTGTACCAGAACCTCCGCCGCGTCGGCTCCAACAGCTCCGACGCGGGCACCGTGGTTCCCTCGGGCGTGCAGGTCGGCGCCGGCGTGAAGACCGCCGCCGTCTACCGCATCAACGAGCAGGGCAACATCTCGGTCACCGGCAACGCCCTGGACCTCGCCATCAACGGCCAGGGCTACTTCCAGGTGGAACTGCCGGACGGCCAGACCGCCTACACCCGCGCCGGCTCCTTCCAGCTGAACGCCGAGGGCACCATCGTGACCGCCGACGGCTACACGCTGCAGCCCGGCATCACCGTGCCGCAGAACGCCGTGGACATCACGGTGAACCCGAACGGCGAGGTGCTGGTGAAGCTGGACGGCCAGGTGGAGCCGCAGAATGTCGGCCAGCTCCAGCTCGCCGTGTTCCCGAACCCGGCCGGCCTCGAGGCCGTGGGCGACAACCTGCTGCTGGAAACCCCGGCCTCCGGCCAGGTGATCGCCGGCAACCCCGGCGCCCCCGGCATCGGACGCGTCATCCAGCAGGCGCTGGAGACCTCCAACGTGAACATCGTTTCGGAGATCACCAGCCTGATCACGGCTCAGCGGGCTTACGAGATGAACTCCCGCGTGATCAGCACCAGCGACCAGATGATGCAGTCCGTCACCCAGCTCCGGTAACCGACCGACCCCAGGGGATTCCGCGCCATGAACCGTCTCGCCGCCCTCCTCGTCGCCGGAACGCTGCTCGCGGGCGTCGTCCCCGCCCCGGCGGGTGCCGCCCCCATGCTGGACGCGCGGATCGCACCGCGCGCCTCCGCCGTGGTGGACGCGGCGACGGTACGGCTGGGCGACCTGTTCGAGGGGCTCGGGCCCGAACTGGCGGAACGCCCGGTGACGACAGCGCCGGCCCCCGGCCGCCGCGCCTCCTTCGACGCCCCGGCGCTCGCCCGGCTCGCGGCCGCCCACGGCATCGCCTGGCGTCCGACCGGCGGCGCCGACCGGGTGGAGGTCGTGCGGGCCAGCCACGAGATCGGCGCGGCAGAAATTGCCGATGCGCTCAAACTTGCCGCCATGGACGCAGGTGCTCCGGACACCATCGATGTCAGCCTGGACAACCGCTCCCTGACGCTTCACCTCCCGGCCGACGCGGAGCGCAGCTTCGCCTTCGAGAATGTCCGCTGGGACGCGGCGCGCAACCGGCTCCAGGCGGATCTGGTGGCCCCGGCTCCCGGCGCCGGCCCGGCGATCCTGCGGCAGGCCGTGGGTGCGCGCGCCGTGGACGTGCTGGAGGTGCCGGTGCTGACCCGCCGCATCGCGCCGGGCGAGATCATCGTCGACGCCGACATCGCCTGGATGACCGTGGCCCGCGACCGCCTGGGCGCCGACGCCGTCACCGATCTCGCGGCCCTGGTCGGCCATACGCCGCGCCGGGCCGTGGCGCCGAACCAGCCGGTCCGCACCCGCGACATCCGCACGCCCGTGGTGGTGGCCAAGGGCGGCTTCGTCACCATCGCGCTGAAGACCTCCAGCATGGCGCTGACGGCCCAGGGCCGCGCGCTCGAGGATGGCGGCCTGGGCGAGGTCATCCGGGTGGTCAACACCGCCAGCGGCCGCATGGTGGAGGCGACGGTGGCGGGCAACGGTCTGGTGACGGTCGAACCCGCTGGCATGGCCCTTGCTTTACCCTCGGCGACCAAGCCCGCGAAGGCGCTCCGCGCCGCCGCCAAATGAGGATCGAACCGATGACCCGCCCCGCCTTCAAGACCGCCGCCCGCCTGGCCCTGCTGGCGACCGCCGCCCTGGCCATGTCCGCCTGCGCCACCACCGACCGTCTGGCGAACGTGGGCAAGGCCCCCGCCCTCGCCCCGATCCAGAACCCGCAGTACGACCCGCAGTACCAGCCGGTCAGCCTGCCGATGCCGGCGCCGGAATACGGCGACCGCCAGGCCAACAGCCTCTGGCGCGCCGGCGCCCGCGCCTTCTTCAAGGATCAGCGCGCCAACCGTGTCGGCGACATCCTGACGGTGCTCATCCAGATCAACGACCGGGCGCAGCTCCAGAACAACACCACGCGCTCCCGCGACAGCGAGGAGAATGTGGGCATCCCCGGCCTGTTCGGCTTCCAGCGCAACATCGCGCGCGCCCTGCCGACGCCGGACGACAGCGACCTGAGCAACATCCTGCAGACCAACTCCGACAGCAGCTCCACCGGCAACGGCACCATCCAGCGCAACGAGCAGATCAACCTGCGCGTCGCCGCCCTGATCACCCAGGTGCTCCCCAACGGCAATCTGGTGGTCCAGGGCAAGCAGGAGGTGCGGGTCAACTACGAGCTGCGCGAGCTCACCCTGACCGGCATCATCCGGCCGGAGGACATCACCTCGCAGAACACGATCAGCTACGAGCAGATTGCCGAGGCGCGGATCTCCTACGGCGGTCGCGGCCAGATCACCGACGTTCAGCAGCCCCGCTGGGGCCAGCAGGTGATCGACATCATCTCCCCCTTCTGATCGAAGGGCGGGTCAACCAGTCGACAGTTGCCTCGACTTGGGGGCCGGAGCGATCCGGCCCCCCTTCTTTTCTGTGAAGGACCGGGCTCAGTCGTCCCGGTGCGTGCGCTCCAGGCGCTCGTGCCGCTCCTGGGCCTCCAGGCTCAGCGTCGCGATCGGCCGCGCCTCCAGCCGGCGGACGCCGATCGGCTCCCCGGTCTCCTCGCAGTAGCCGTACTCGTCATCCTCGATCCGCTGCAGGGCCGCGTCGATCTTGGCGATCAGCTTGCGCTCGCGGTCGCGGGTCCTGAGCTCCAGCGCCCGGTCGGTCTCCGCCGACGCCCGGTCGGCGATGTCCGGCTCCTGAAGCCCCCCGTCCTGCAGGCTCTGGAGCGTCTCCGACGATTCGCGGAGGAGCTCGGCCCGCCATCGCAGCAGCTTCTGGCGGAAATACTCCTTCATCACCGGATTCATGAACGGCTCCTCGTCGGAGGGCCGGTAATCCGGTGGCAGCAGCGGCGCGGAAGACATCCTCACGGGGGCCGATCCTTAGGCGGTCCAGACGCGGCGCGAGTATATGGAGACGACCCGTCCCCCGCAATATCCACAGGCGTTCCGGCGCGGCGCCGTAAACTCTTCATATTTCGGGATTTTTCGGAATCGACCTCAGGCGGTCGACGACAGCTTGGCGATCTCGACCTGCGCGCGGAGGTCGATCTCGTCCAGGATCGCCTCCAGTCTTGGATCGTCCACCGTGGCCCGGCGGGCCTGGAGGATCCGTACGAGCTGCTCCAGCCGGTCGCGGGGATAGCTTCCCGACAGGATGCCGAGTCGCAGCTCGTCCAGCCTGTCCAGGATGTCGTCGGCGCGTTCGCGGGCCTTGCGTCGGCCCACGGTGGCGTCCTCCACCTCCTGCAGCGCGATCAGCGGATTGACCGCCATCGGCGTCTGCGCGCCCGACACCCGCGCCGACGCGTCGTCGCCGCCGTCCTGGATGTGCTTCAGGAAGTCGGACCCGCCGCCCGTCCGCGTCGTCTTGCGGACCTGTCCGGGACGCAGCGAACCGGGACCCTCGATCTTCATGGCCGTCGCGATTTGGTGGCGTCGGGGCGGCCGACCCACTCGATATTGAGGGGGTGAGCCGTCGTAAAGGTACCACCCGTGTCACGCCCGCGCCTAGGGCAATTTTTTCCCGGCACAGGACACCTTCGGCCGCCCTCCCGGCTTTTCCTGCCCGTTTCCCCACTCGATCTCCTTGGATGGCGCCGCGAACCGCCGCTTTTCCGCCGCCCCGGCCTCTGGCACGGCGTTCGCATAAGGTCGGGCCGAAGGTTTCAGGACGAACCAGCCATGAAGACCGAACCGATGACCGACACCGCCATCCGCTCCGGCCTCCGCTCCGGCCTCCGCGCCGGGCTTCGCCGCACGATCGCCATCCTGGGCCTCGCCGCCCTGGCCCTCGGCCTCGCCGGCCACGCGGCGCCCGCCCAGGCGCAGTCGCGCATCAAGGACATCGCCGATGTCGAGGGCGTGCGCGACAACATGCTGGTCGGCTACGGGCTGGTCGTCGGCCTGAACCGGACCGGCGACACCATCAACAACTCGCCCTTCACCGAGCAGAGCCTGATCGGCATGCTGGAGCGGCTGGGCGTCAACGTCCGCGGCGACACGCTGCGGACCCGCAACGTGGCCGCCGTGATGGTCACCGCCACCCTGCCCCCCTTCGCCACCCAGGGCACGCGCATCGACGTCAGCGTCGGCACCCTGGGCGACGCGCAGAGCCTCCAGGGCGGCACGCTGCTGGTGACGCCGCTGCTGGGTGCCGACGGCGAGGTCTACGCCGTCGCCCAGGGTGCGGTCGCCGTCGCCGGCTTCACCGCCCAGGGTGCCGCCGAATCGGTGACCCGCGGCGTGCCCACGGCCGGCCGCATCGCCGGCGGCGCCATCGTGGAGCGGGAGATCGACTTCTCCCTCGCCGACCTGCCCTTCGTGCGCTTGGCGCTCAAGAACCCCGACTTCACCACGGCCCAGCGTATGTCCGAGGTGATCAACCAGACGTTCGGCCCCCGCAGCTCGCGCGCCAGCGATCCGGCCACCGTCATCATCGACGTGCCGGCCCAGCGCCGCGGCGACGTGGTCGCCTTCATCCGCGACGTGGAGCAGCTCCGCGTCACCCCCGACCAGGCCGCCCGCGTCGTCATCGACGAGGCGTCCGGCACCATCGTGATGGGCGAGAACGTGCGGATCAGCACGGTCGCCATCGCCCAGGGCAACCTGACGGTCCGCATCACCGAGACGCCCCAGGTTTCCCAGCCGCAGCCCTTCAGCGAGGGTGGGCAGACCGTGGTCGTGCCGCGCACCGACGTGCAGGTCGACGACGGCTCCACCGGCCCCGGCTCCAAGCTGGCGGTGATGCCGGCCGGGGTGAGCCTGCAGGAACTGGTACGGAACTTGAATGCCCTCGGTGTGGGTCCGCGCGACATGATCTCCATCCTCCAGGCGATCAAGGCCGCAGGCGCCCTCCAGGCCGAGATCGAGGTGATGTGATGAGCGACTTTAGGCTGTCCCCCCCGGGCTTCGACGCCCAGTCCCTGGCCCTCAGCCGCCCCGCGCCACAACTCGGTGCCGGCAAGGGCCAGGGGGCCGACCTCGCCAAAGTCGGCGAAGCCGCCCGCGACTTCGAGGCCGTCTTCATCTCCCAGATGCTCTCCCACATGTGGGCCGGCATCGAGGTGGACGAGACCTTCGGCGGCGGCCCCGGGGAGGAGATGTTCCGCAGCATGATGATCGAGGAGCAGGGCAAGATGATCGCCCGCTCCGGCGGTCTCGGCCTCGCGGACCACGTCCAGCGCACCATGCTTCAGATCCAGGAAGCCCGCAGCGGAGGGGCCACGCCATGACCACGCCCATGACCACAGTCGAGTCCCTGACCGAATCGATGGATCTCCTGATGGAGGTGATGGACCTCGAGGCCTACATGGTCGCCCGCGGCGACTATGACGGGCTGAAGCTGCTGACCGAGCGGAAGCAGGCGCTGGGCCGGGCCTATGAGGGTGCGGCCCGCACCTTCCGGCTGGACCCGGAGCTGCGGGCCACCCTGGACGAGGAGACGAAGGCGGAGCTGGCCCGGAAGGCGACCCGATTCCACGCCGCCATGGACGCCAACGCCTCCATGCTCCGCGCCAAGGTGGAGGTCGGGCAGACCGTCGTCTCAGCCATCGTCGCCGCCTTCAACGAGCAGCAGCTGCGGGAGACCGGCTATTCGGCCCCGAAGCCGGCACCGCGCCCCGGCGCCGGCGTCGCCCGCTATGCGAAGTCCGCCCCCGCGACCTTGAACCAGACGCTCTGACGCGTCACCCGTTCGACGCGGCGCCCCACCCGCCGCAGTCATGAGCCAGAAGGGCTCGCCAGACGAGGGCCGGCACCCGCCAAGGGTACCGGCCCTCTCTCGCATCCGGACCGGTCCACAGGGCCCGGCAGGATTTGCCGGGGATCGGGGAAGGAGTTTCCGCCCGGACCGTCCGCGGCGGTCGAGGACAGGGAAATCGCCGCGCAAACTCAGGATTTCCGCCGCTTTCGCAGTTGGCCCGCCGCTTGCTTCCACCCTGGCGAGACAATCCGGCCCAGCCGGACCGAAGACCCGAGAAGGACGCCTGTCATGGACATCCTTGCCGCCCTGTCACCCGCCAAGCCCGCGCCGGCCCTGCCGTTCGGCGCGACCGACTCCGCCGATCCGGAGGCCGGTCAGCTTTTCCAGGCGATCCTGGGCGAGCTGGGCGCCACGGACGGGGCCACGTCCGCCACGCCTGGCCTGATCGCCGCCGGCCAGTCCTCCCCCCTGCTCCGCCAGGCGGCGCAGGCGGCCGGCGCGCTGCGGCCGGACGGCGCCATCGACCTCGGCATCCTCGCCCGCACGCTGCGCCAGGATATCGGCGCGCTGCTCGGCGGTGAGGCGGACGCTGCCTCCGTCCAGCTGACCGACGGCGCGCTTGTCGATCCGTCGGCACTGGTGGCGGAGACCACCCTGGCGCCGGTGACCGGCGACGCCCCGGCGGCCGACGGTGAGCCGGTCGTGCTCGACCCCGCGATCGCTCTTCCCACGCCGTCCCCGGCCCAGCCGGTTGGCGCCATGACGGCCGCTGCGGTTCCGGCCCAGCCTATGGCGGCACCCGTGCCGACGACCGGGGCGGAAAGCGCCGATGCCGAAGCCGCTCCGGCCGATGGCGCCATGATCGACGCCGAGCAGGTGGCCGCCGTGGCTCCGTCGCAGACCAAGGGCAAGGCGGGCAAGGCGAAGGACGCCTCCGGCGCGCCCGCCACGCCGACCGGGATGGAGAAGGCCGCTTCGGCCCAGCCGGTCCCCGGCGACGCGCCGGATTCGAAGACGGGCGCCGAGCCCGCCGAGCTTGCCAAGGCCGGCAAGGCCGTCGACGCGCAGGCGCCGGTCGCGAAGGCGGGCGAGGCCGCGCCCAAGGACAAGGCTGGCCGGACCGAGGCGGCGAGGAGCGAAGAGGCCCCCGTCGTCGACGACGGGGCTGAGGTCGTCGCGGGCGAATCGGCCGAGGCGGATGAGCCCCTGGCGACGGCAGCCGACCGCCCCGCCCGCAAGCCCGCCAAGCCCGATCAGGAGATCGGTCGCGGCTCCGACGGCAAGGCCATGGCGGCGATCGCCGCCAACCCGTCCACCGCCGATGACGAGGCGGTCGCGGCCGCCCTCGCCAGGCGCGAGGCCCGGATGGCGCAGGACGCCGAGGCCGCCGACCGCCGCCGTGCGGTTCCGGCCGCGGACGCCCCGATCGCCGATGCCGCCGCCCAGCCGTCCGCTCCCAAGCCTGCGGCCGCGCAGCCGCAGGGTCAGACCATGGGCCTCGCCGAACGCGTGGCCGTGGCGGCGCCGACCGCCGGTGGCGATCCGGGGCATGACCGCAATCCGGACCGCCAGTCCGACCGCTGCGCCACCGCCGACATCGCCCAGACGGCCACGACGACCGCCGAGGGCGCCAAGTCCGGCGGCACCGACTTCGTCCAGCATCTTGCCGCCGCCAAGCCCTTGCGTGGCGGTGCCCATGCCGTGCCGCCGGCCCCGCATCAGGTGGCCGTGCATATCCAGCGCGCCGGCCAGGATGGCCTCGACCGCGTGAGCATCCAGCTCCGCCCCGTCGAGCTGGGCCGCATCGATGTGCGCATGGAGTTCGGCAATGACGGCGTCATGCGCGCCCGCATCGTCGCGGAGAACCCGCAGACGCTGGAACTGCTCCAGCGTGACGCCCGCGCGCTGGAGAAGGCGCTCCAGGACGTTGGTGTCCGCACCGAGCAGGGCAGCCTCAGCTTCAGCCTACGCGACGATGGCCGTTCCGCGCATCAGCAGCAGGACCGCCCCGGCAAGGGCCGCGGCACCGCCTTCACCCTCGATGGCGAAGCCATCGCCAACGACACCCAGACCGACCGACCGGTGCGGCTGCCCGCCGCCGGCCGGGTCGATGTCCGCGTCTGATCCGAGAAGGAGACAGCCATGACCTCCGCCATCACTTCCCAGACCCCGGCCCAGACCCCGACCGGTCCCGGCGCCACCGGCGGCAACGCCTTCCGGGCGCTTTCCCAGAATTACGAGACGTTCCTGACCCTGCTGACGACGCAGCTCCAGAACCAGGACCCGCTGCAGCCGCAGGACAGCTCGGAGTTCACCAAGCAGCTGGTCAGCTTCTCCCAGGTCGAACAGCAGATTGCGACCAACGAGAAGCTCGACAACCTCGCCCTCACCTTCAGCCAGGGCCAGGCCATCCAGGCGCTGGGCTACATCGGCAAGACCGTCGAGTTCACCGGGGACGTCCTGCCGCTGCAGAACAAGCGGGCCGAGATGGGCATCACCCTGGCCAGCCAGACGCGTGAGGCCGTGGCGGAGATTTACGACACCAGCGGCAAGCTGGTGGCGACCAAGCCGCTGGAGAACACGCTGTCCACCCAGCTCGTGACCTGGGACGGCAAGGACGCCGCCGGCCGCCAGCTCGAGGACGGTGTCTATCAGGTGCTCGTCAAGGCCAAGGCCCCGAACGGCGACCCCGTCCAGTCCATGGTCCGCGCCGCCGGCCGCGTCAATGGTGTGGACATGGCGTCCGGCGGCACCAAGCTCCTGATCGGCACCATGCCGCTCGGCCTGGAGAACGTGCTCAGCGTCCGCAACGGCTGACGCCCGTGACGGGCCCTGGGGGCTCCGTTCAGCATGTCTTAACCGGTCCGGCCCTATCGATAGGGCTAGGTTTGGGACACTCTGACCGGAGATCCATGATCCCCGTCGCAACACAGGAGAAGGCGGAGCCCGGCGGTCCGGAGACGCCGGCCGCCCCACGCGCGGCGCAGACGCCGCCCCTCCGCCTCGACGATCTGCCGCCCGCCGACACCAAGCGCTGGGTCACCCGCCGCAAGGCGGAGGTGGTCGCCGGCGTCCGCGCGGGCCTGCTGAGCCTGGAGGACGCCTGCGCCCGTTACGGCCTCTCCGCCGAGGAGTACCGGTCCTGGGAGCGGATGATCGACCGGCATGGCGTACGCGGCCTGCGCGTCACCCGCATCCAGCAGTATCGTATCCGGGAGGGGGAGCCGCCCGCCTGACGGCCGGCGCGCCACCGCGTCTCACGCCTGATCGGGGCGCAGATTCTCCGCGATGGCGTGCAATCCCATCTGCCGCAGCAGGTTCTGACGGATCCTGAGCTTCCGGGCCGCCAGGGCCTTCTCCGTCGCCTCCCCGCCGAGCGTGATGCCGTCGGCGTCCCTCAGATGCTCGCCAAGCTTCTCGGTCAGCTTCTGGTCCTGCTGCGGGTCGGTCTTGTCCAGCGGCTTGTCGCTGCCGATCTCCCGCAACAGGCGCTCCACCAGCACGTCCCGGCACTGCGGCAGCATCCCGGCGTTCAGCTTGGCGGCCACGTCCTTCAGCGCCGGATTCTTCGATTTCGCCAGCGTCTCGGTCCGCCCGTTCAGCATGTCGGCCAGGGTGATCAGGAATCCGCCCATGTTGGCCTGGGCGCCGAACAGGTCCTGGATCGTCTCGCCGAAGCAGAGGATGTCGGCGACGATCCCGTCGAGCTCCAGCACCAGCCCCATCTCGAGCCCGTCGGTCATCAGGCCCATCAGCGACTCCATCTTGGCCCCGAGGGATCGCTGGTCGTAGAGCCACGCCGTCAGCATGGACCGGACCGTGTAGTCGTACTGGTCCTCGGCCACCCGGGCCCGCAGCCTCTCGCAGTAGGTCCCCAGGTCCGACCCGTCGTAGTGCGGCAGCTTCTTGCGCTCCACGGCGAAGTCGCGGGCGCGGTTGGCGACCTCGTCGACCATGCGGTTCAGCGCGTTGATCCGGTCCTTGGCGTCGGTGGCTGTGCAGCGCGCCTGCACCGACCCGGCTCGGTGCACCGCCGTCATCAGGATGGCGCCGTTGTCCTGCAGCTTCTTCACATGGGTCCAGCCGTGCAGCAGCTCGGTCGGCGTCACCTGCACCTTGGTGAAGTAGTCGCGCAGGATCGTCGCCAGCATGCGCCGGCTGGACGGGCTGTAGAGATCGGCCGTGGAAGCGCAGACGGACACGAGGTCGCCCGACGGCTCCCGCACGATGACGGGCTTCTCCGTCAGCACCGGCGCCTGCTCCTCGAAGATCACCTTCGACGTGGTGAAGCCGGTGATGGGCATGGTCCGGTACTGGACGATCCGGGCCGCCTCGATCTTGCCGCTGGCGATCAGCTTGCGGGCCCAGACCAGAGCCTGCTGTTCCGTCTCGCAGACGCAGTCGATCAGCCAGCGCTTCTCCTTGAGCGTGAGAACCTCGAAGGAGAGCTTCCTGTTCAGGATGTTGACCAAGGCCCCCGCCCCCTGTGCCGTGGGGGTAATCCTACCGGATCATGGGGAACGGCGAAACCGCCTTGGCCTCAGTCCTCGGAATACGGGTTGCTGCTGGCCTTGCGCAGCAGGAACCGGATCGGCACGCCCGGCAGCTCGAACGCCTCGCGCAGCCCGTTCACCAGGTAGCGCATGTAGTGTTCGGGCAGCTCGCCCGGATTGTTGGAGAACAGCGCGAAGGTCGGTGGCCGGCCCTTCACCTGGGTCATGTAGCGGATCTTCAGGCGGCGCCCCTCGACCAGCGGCGGCGGGTGCGTCTCCATCATCCCCTGGAGCCAGCGGTTGAGCTGGGCCGTCGGAATACGGCGGTTCCACAGGCGGTAGGTCTCCATCACCGCGTCCAGCAACTGGTCCAGCTTCTGGCGGCGCAGGGCGGAGATGGTGACGGTCGGCACGCCCCGGACCTGCGGCAGCGACGTTTCCAGCCGGTCGCGCAGCTGCTGCAGCGCCTCGGCCTTGTTCTCCACCGCGTCCCATTTGTTGATGGCGATCACGAGGCCCCGGCCCTCGTCGACCACCATCCGCGCGATGGTGAGGTCCTGCTTGTCCAGGATGCCGTCGATGTCCAGGACCAGCACCACCACATGGGCCAGCCGGATCACCCGCAGCGTGTCGGCGACGGCCAGCTTCTCCAGCTTGGTCTCGACCCGCGCCCGGCGGCGCAGGCCGGCCGTGTCCACCAGCCGCATCGGCTGGCCTTTCCAGTCCCATTCCACGGCGATGGCGTCGCGCGTCATCCCGGCTTCCGGGCCCGTCAGCACCCGCTCCTCGCCCACGAGGCTGTTCAGCAGTGTGGACTTGCCGACGTTGGGCCGCCCGACGATGGCGAGCTGAAGGGCCTTCTGCTCGGGCTCGGCCTCGGCGGGTTCCCCGTCCTCGGGGATGTCCACCTCATCGGCCTCCTCCTCCCCGGCCGGTTCCTCCGCCGGTATGAAGGGCGCCAGCGCGTCTACGAGGTCGGCCAGCCCCTCCCCGTGCTCGGCGGAAATCGGCACCGGCTCGCCCATGCCCAGCTCGAACGCCTCGATCAGCCCGGGCTGCGAGGCCCTGCCCTCGCATTTGTTGGCCAGCAGGACGACCGGCGTCTTCTGCTTGCGCAGCCACTGGGCGAAGTGCCGGTCCAGCGGCGTGACACCCGCCCGCGCGTCGATCAGGAACAGGGCCACGTCGGCCCGTTCGATCGCCATCTCCGTCTGGCGGCGCATGCGCGCCTCCAGGCTCTGGTCGAACGCCTCCTCCAGGCCCGCTGTGTCCACCACCGTCAGCTCGACGCCGGCCAGCCGCGCGTCGGCGGCGCGCCAGTCGCGCGTCACGCCGGGCGTGTCGTCGACGATGGCCAGCTTCTTGCCGACCAGCCGGTTGAACAGGGTCGACTTGCCGACGTTCGGCCGGCCGATGATGGCGACGGTCAGCCGCCGTTTCGGCTGGCCCATGGCAGGTGTCCTCAGCGGTAGGCGACGAGGTCGCCGTCCTCGGTCAGCAGGAACAGGGTGTTGTTGGCGATGACCGGCTGTACCAACACGCCGTCCGGCAGATCGGTCCGCTTGATCACCTCGCCCGTGGACGGGGACACCTCGACCAGCTCGCCGATGCTGTTGGTCAGCAGCAGGCGACCGCCGGCGGCGACGGGGCCGGTCCAGTGGATCGGATCGTCGCGGTCGTCCGGATCCTCGTACTGCTCCAGCTGGCTGATCCAGCGGACCCGGCCGGTGTCGCGGGTCAGGGCGACGAGCTGGTTGTCGGTGCTCAGCACGAACACCCAGTCGCCGACCACCCAGGGGGTGTTCAGACCGCCGATGTCCTGCTCCCAGATGCGCTGGCCGGTGCGCACGTCGATCGCCGCCATGCGGCCGGAATGGCTGACGGCGAAGATCGCCCCGCGATCCACCACCGGCCGGCCGCGGATGTCCGCCAGCCCGGCCAGATTGGCGCCGCGGCGGACGGCCGCGAGGTTCTCCTGCCAGGCCTGCTGGCCGTTCTCCACCCGCAGCGCGAACAGCTCGCCGGAGGAGTACGGGACGAAAACGATGTCGTTGTCGACGGCGGCACTTGGCGCGCCCAGCAGCGCGGCCGCCTCCAGGATGCCGGTGTGCACCCATTGCAGGGCCCGGTTCTCGGCCGCCAGGACGACGAACTGGTTGTCGATCGTGTTCACGAACACCCGGCCGCCCACCACGGTCGGCGCGGCCCGGATCGGACCCGCGATGCGCTGGCGCCAGATCACCTGCCCGTTCGCCGGATCGACCGCGACCGTCTCGCCGAAGCCGGTGGTGACGAAGACGCGACCCTCGGCGACGGCCACGCCGCCGCCGATGGCGTCGCCCTCCTGGTCCTCGCGCTTCATGTTGCTGGTCCAGATCGTCCGGCCCGACGCCTCGTCGATGGCGTGCAGGTCGTAGTCGGTGTCCAGCACATAGACACGGCCGTCGGCCACGACCGGACCGTTCAGCAGACGCGTGTTGGAGGACGAACCCTCGATCCCGACGCGCCACGCCTCGCGCAGCGTCGCCGGCAGCGCCAGATGGCCGGGGGAGTTCGTGATGTTGCCGCCGGCCTGCGCCCAGTCGGTGTTCACGCGCGGCTCCGGCAGCTCCACCGGCCGCTGCGCCAGTTGCGGGTCCGGCTCAAGCTGCTGCTCGAGCTGCAGCACGGAGATGCGGTTGCCCGGCAGCCGGGGGCCGTCGTCGTCGCTGCTGAACCAGTCGCCGATGCCGCAGCCCGTGAGGCTGAGGGCCAGCACGGCGCCGATCAGGATGCGGCCGGTCGGGGAGCGAGGGGGCATGGTTTTCCGGTCGGTTCGGGTCGTGGTCATCGGGGGGCCGAATAGAAGGACGCCAGCTCGGACGCGCGGTTGCGGATGCCGGCCGGGGTGTCGGCATCCTCGGCCAGGGCCTTGAACTCGGCCGCCGCCTTTGCGGTGTCGCCCGCGCGGACCGCCAGCAGGGCGGACAGCTCCCGGGCGGAGAAGCGCCACGGATTGCCCGCCGCCGTCAGCGGGGTCAGCCGCCCCTGGAGCTGGGCCGGATCGCCGCTGTCCACCTGATGCAGGACGGACAACAGCAGGGCGAGGTCACGGAACAGCGGATCGGTGCCGCCGGTGCCCGCGACCTGGTCGTATAGCGCCACGGCCTCGGCCGTCGCCCCCTCCCGCGCCAGCAGACCGGCCTGATACAGCCGCGCCAGGGCCGCATGCGCGCCGTCGAGCTGGGCGCCCGCCGCCTCCAGCGCCTTGATCGCCGCCTGGGCGTCCGGCGTGCCGCCCTCCGGCACGTCCAGCGGCTCCACCGCCGACAGCAGCACGGCCGTCTTCTCGACCTGCTCGGAGGCCTGCCAGCGCTGCCACAGGACATATCCCGCCGTGGCGCCGACGATCAGCACGGCCACGGCGACGATGACGCCGCCATAGCGCTGCCAGAGCCGCTCCATCCGGTCGCGGCGAAGGTCCTCGTCGACCTCGCGGAAAATGTCAGCCATGCGTCAATCCCGGCGTCGGCCGGACTCCATCGGTAGAGGGGGCAGGTAGCAGAGGGGGGCGCATCCGGTCAAGCGATCCCCACCCGTCCGGCGCCCGCGGCCCCCCGGCAGACGGGCTCAGACGGGGTCCTTCCACTTGATCGAGCATCCCATGCTGGGGATCTGGTCGCGCGGCCCCTCGCCCGTCCGCGCCACCTGGATCATCGCGTTCAGCAGCTCCGGCTCGGCGTCCGGCACGGGCTGGACCTTGGAGGCGTCGAGCCGACCCCGGTACTGCAGGCCCAGATCGGCGTTGAAGCCGAAGAAATCCGGCGTGCAGACGGCGCCATAGGCCCGCGCCACCGCCTGGGTCTCGTCGATCGCATAAGGGAAGCCGAAACGGTGCGCGGCCGCGAACTCCTTCATCCGCTCGAACCCGTCCTCCGGATACCGGGCGGTGTCGTTGGGCATGATGGCGATCGCGCCGACGCCGTGGTCCTTAAGGATGGCCACGTCCCGCACGACCCGGTCGATCACCGCCTTCACATAGGGGCAGTGGTTGCAGATGAACATGACCAGCAGGCCGTTGGGCCCGCGCACATCCTCCAGTCCGTAGGTCCGCCCGTCGGTGCCGCGCAGGGCGAAGGGCGCCGCCTTCCAGCCGAAGTCGCAGACGGGTGCCGTCGCCGCCATGATGTCCTCCTCCCGCTCCGCCCCGCCGGGCCGTCAGGACGCCGGGCCCGCGAAGGCCGCGTCGTCGATCAGAAGCTGCACGCCGTCATTGCCGTTCCAGGTGTCGGCGCGCAGCGTGCCGGCAACATGCAGTGGCCGCCCGCCGCTCTGCAGCAGCCCCTTGCCCAGGTCGTTATCCAGCGCCCGGAATGCGATGGATTTGAGGCGCGAACCGTCGGACCCGGTCAGGATGCAGCGCACATGGTTCGCCCCGACCACGTCGGCCTTCACCACGCGGGCGTCCATGACGGCGAAGCGCGGCTCGCTGTTGCCGGTGCCGAACGGGCCCAACTGGCAGACATGCCGGACCAGGTCGGGCGTGGCCGCCCGCACGGTGATGGCGGCGTCCAGGTTCAGGGTCGGGACCAGCGGCCCGGCGCCGTCGCGCTGCTGGCGGATGCGGTCGGCCAGGAAGTCGCGCAGGGCCGGCAGCTTCGCGGCCTCCACGGTGAAGCCCGCCGCCATGGCGTGCCCGCCGCCGTTGACCAGCAGCCCTTCCTGTCGGGCCGCGATCACCGCCGCCCCAAGGTCCACACCCCGGACCGACCGGCCGGAGGCCTTGCCCATGCCATCGGACAGCGCGACCACGCAGGCCGGCCGGTTGAACCGTTCCTTCAGGCGCGACGCGACGATCCCGATCACGCCGGGATGCCAGCCTTCGCCCACGGCCAAGACCAGATCGGGGCCGTCCGCCGCACCCTCCACCTGGGAGATCGCCTCGTCCAGCACGCCGGCCTCCAGGGCGCGCCGCTCGCCATTGTAGGCGTGCAGCCGGGCGGCGAGGTCGAACGCCTCCCGCGCGTCGTCGGTCGTCAGGATTCGCGCACCCAGGTCTGCCTGCCCCACCCGGCCGCCGGCGTTCACGCGCGGGCCGACGATGTAGCCGACATGGTAGGCGTCCATCCGCTCGGTCACCCCGGCCACATCGGCCAGTGCCGCGATCCCGGGATTGCTGCGGCGGGCCAGGACCTTCAGACCCTGGGAGACGAGCGCCCGGTTCAGCCCGACAAGCGGCACCACGTCGCAGACGGTGCCCAGCGCCACCAGATCCAGCCACTCCTTCAGGTCCGGCTCCGGCCGGTCCGCATACCATCCGGCCGCCCTCAGGGCGCGGTTCACCGCCACCACCAGCAGGAAGGTGACACCGACGGCCGCCAAGCCGTTCAGCCCACCGTCCGCCGGCTCGTCCAGCCGGTTCGGGTTCACGACGGCCACCGCCGGCGGCAGGCCCGGCTC
This sequence comes from Rhodospirillaceae bacterium, assembly GCA_029267445.1. Lineage (GTDB taxonomy): Bacteria > Pseudomonadota > Alphaproteobacteria > Azospirillales > Azospirillaceae > JAJUIU01. The sequence goes on along the minus strand of JAJUIU010000027.1, from coordinate 25,228 downwards.
CGCCTTGTGGTGGTCGACGACGACGATCTCCAGCCCGGCGTCCCGGGCCGCCGCCAGCGGCTCGAACGCGGTCACGCCGCAGTCCACGGTCACGACCAGTCCGATCCCCTCGGCCTTCAGCCGCAGCAGGGCCGGCGCGTTCGGGCCGTACCCCTCGGCGATGCGGTCGGGGATGTAGACGCGCAGGTCGGCCCCGACCGCCCGGAAGAACCGCGCCAGCAGCGCGGATGAGGTGGCGCCGTCCACGTCGTAGTCGCCGAACACGGCCACGCGCTCGCCATCCCGGACCGCCCGCGCGATCCGGTCGGCCGCCTTGTCCATGTCCTTCAGCACGCTTGGATCTGGCAGCAGCGTGCGCAGCGTCGGCGTCAGGAACGCGTCGGCCTCCTCAAGGCCGATGCCGCGCCCCGCCAGCAGCCGCCCGATCAGCTCCGGCAGCCCGCGCGTCTGGGCGTGGGCCAGCGCCAACCGCTCGTCCGCCGGGCGCGCGCGCCAGAGCCGGCCGGAGAACGACCGCTCGACGCCGAGGAACGCCGCACCCTGGACCAGCTCGGCAAGCGCCATGACGCCTCAGGCCTTCGGCTCCGGGATGATGCTCTGCTTGGTCCGGAAATTGTGGTGCGCCTCGATGTAGCGGACCGTGCCGCTCTTCGAGCGCATGACCACGGAATGGGTCAGGGCGCCGCCGGGGAAGCGCCGCACACCCTGCAGCATCGCCCCGGTGGTGACGCCCGTGGCGGCGAACATGACGTCGCCCTTGGCGAGGTCGTCCAGGTGGTACTTGCGGTCGAGGTCAGTGACGCCCCACTTGCGCGCCCGCTCGCGCTCCCCGTCGTTGCGGAACAGCAGGCGCCCCTGGAACTGGCCGCCGATGCAGCGCAGGGCCGCCGCCGCCAGCACGCCCTCGGGCGCACCGCCGGAGCCCATGTACATGTCGATGCCGCTGTTCGGCTGGCTGGTCGCGATCACGCCGGACACGTCGCCGTCGCCGATCAGCATGATGCGGGCGCCGGCCGAGCGGATCTGGGTGATCAGCTCGGCATGGCGCGGCCGGTCCAGCACGCAGACCACCAGTTCGGAAACGTCGGCGCCCTTGGCCTTGGCGAGGTTCCGCAGGTTGGTCTCGACCTTCTCGTCCAGGTCGACCACCCCCTCCGGCAGGCCGCCGCCGACGGCGATCTTGTCCATGTAGACGTCGGGCGCGTTCAGGAAGCCGCCATGCTCGGCCATGGCAATGACGGCCAGCGCGTTGGGGCCGCCCTTGGCGCAGATGGTGGTGCCCTCGAGCGGATCCAGGGCGATGTCGATCTTCGGTCCATTGCCGGTACCGACGCGCTCGCCGATGTAAAGCATCGGAGCCTCGTCGCGTTCGCCCTCCCCGATCACGACGCGGCCGTCGATCGACAGGCTGTTCAGGGCCTTGCGCATGGCGTCGACGGCGGCCTGGTCGGCGGCCTTCTCGTCACCCCGGCCCATCAGCAGCGACGCCGAAAGGGCCGCGGCCTCGGTGACGCGCACCACCTCGAGCGCGAGGTTCCGGTCCATCACGAGGCTGATGTCGCCCCGCACGCTCTCGGGCAGGTCGCGGGTACCGCCGTCCTTGATCGCCATGTGTTCCCCCAAAGCTTCTTTCTTCGTCAGTGCCCACCAACGCGTCGCGGGCCCCAAGTGTTCAGAAATCCTCGATGCGGATCATGCGCGGCGGCTCCACCACCGCGTCCAGCGCGCCGATCACCGCCAGGGCGCGCTGCATCGCCGCCTCGTCCGTCTCGTGGGTCGTGAGCACCACCGGCACCGCCTCTCCGGGCGAGCGGGCGCGCTGCAGGAACGCCTCCATCGACACCTGCTGGTCGCGCAGCGCCGCCGCCACGTCGGCGATCACGCCCGGCCGGTCGACGACCATCAGCCGGACGTAGTAACGACCCCGGCGCATCGAGATGGGCGATGGGACCAGCGGCTCAAGCTTCGAAACCGGCACCGAGAAGGTGGGTGTGGACCGGTCGCGCGCGATGTCGATCAGGTCGGCCGCAACGGCCGACGCGGTGGGACCGGCACCGGCGCCCCGGCCGACAAGCACCACCTTGTCGACGAAGTCGCCGTCCGCCACCACGGCGTTGAAGACGCCGTCCGTGGCGCCGATCGGGCTGCCGATGGGCACCATGCAGGGGTGCACCCGCTGCTCGATCCCCCGCTCCGTCCGCCGCGCGATGCCGAGCAGCCGGATGCGGTAGCCCAGCTCCTGGGCGTACTCGATGTCCAGGGCGGAGACATGGCGGATGCCTTCGACATGGACGGAGGCGAAATCCACCCGGCATCCGAAGGCGACGGCCGTCAGGATCGCCAGCTTGTGGGCGGCGTCCACGCCGTCGATGTCGAAACTCGGATCGGCCTCGGCATAGCCCAGCCGCTGCGCGTCGGCCAGCACGGCCGCGAACTCGCGCCGCGTGGTCCGCATCTCCGTCAGGATGTAGTTGCAGGTGCCGTTCAGGATGCCGTGCACCTCGCGGATACGGTTCCCGGCCAGCCCTTCGCGCAGCCCCTTGATCGCCGGGATGCCGCCGGCCACCGCCGCCTCGAAGGCGAGCGTGACGCCACGCTCCTCGGCCATGGTGCCGAGCTGGGTCCCGTGATGGGCGAGCAGGGCCTTGTTGGCCGTGACCACATGCCGCCCGGCCTTGATCGCCGCCTCGACGGCGCGCTTGGCGATCCCGTCGGAACCGCCGATCAGCTCGACGAACACGTCGACGCCGGGCGCCGTCGCCAATGTCGCCGCGTCGTCGTACCAGTCGATCCCGGACAGGTCGGCCCCCCGGTCCTTCCCCCGGCTCCTGGCGCTCACCGCCACCGGGACGATGCGCCGACCGCAGCGGGCCTCCAGCAGGTCGGCCTGGGCCGTCAGCAGCTTCAACAGCCCGCCGCCGACCGTGCCCAGCCCCGCGATCGCGACCTTCAGGGGAGCCGTCATGCCGTCCTCACGATGCTTCGGCAATGGTCTGCGGCGTCGCCGACACGGGCGCGTTCTGCCGCCGCGCCCGCTCGAAGAACGCCTTGATGTTGCGGCAGGCCTGCCGGATGCGCTGGGTGTTCTCGACCAGGCCGAAGCGGACGTGCCCGTCGCCATACTCGCCGAAGCCGACGCCGGGGCTGACCGCCACCTTCGCCTCCTGCAGCAGCAGCTTGGAGAATTCCAGCGAGCCCATCTCCTTGTAGGGTTCCGGGATCGGCGCCCAGACGAACATACTGGCGTTCGGGGCGGCCACCGGCCATCCGGCTTGGCCAAGCCCCTCGATCAGCGCGTCGCGACGGCCCTTGTACAGGGCCCGGACCTGCTCGACGCAGTCCTGCGGGCCGTTGAGCGCCGCCGTCGCCGCCACCTGGATCGGCGTGAAGGCGCCGTAATCGACATAGGATTTGAACTTCGCCAGCGCGCCGATCAGCTTCTTGGAGCCCACCCCGAAGCCGACCCGCCAGCCGGGCATGTTGTAGGTCTTCGACAGGCTGTTGAACTCGACCGTGATGTCCCGCGCCTCGGGGATCTGCAGCACGGAGGGCGGCGGATTACCGTCGAAGTAGATCTCGGCGTAGGCGATGTCCGACAGGATATAGATGCCGTGCTTCAGGCACAGATCGACGATCGGCTTGTAGAAGTCCAGGCCCACGGTCTGCGTCGTCGGATTGGCCGGAAAGCTGACGATCAGGGCGGTGGGCTTCGGCACGCTGTGCTTGATCGCACGCTCCAGGTTGGGGACGAAATTGTCCAGCCCGTCCACCACCGGGATGTGCCTGAGCGCCGCCCCGGCCAGCATGAAGCCGAACGGGTGGATGGGGTAGCTGGGGTTCGGCACCAGGATGACATCGCCGGGGCCTGTGATCGCCTGGGCCAGGTTGGCCAGCCCCTCCTTCGACCCGATGGTGACGATCGCCTCGGTTTCCGGGTCGATATCCACGTCGAAGCGCCGCTTGTAATAGGCGCTGATGGCCCGGCGCAGGCCGGGGATGCCCCGGCTCTGGCTGTAGCGGTGGGTCTTGGGGTTCTGCACCGCCTCCACCAGCTTCGCCACGATGTGGGGCGGCGTCGGCTGGTCCGGGTTGCCCATGCCCAGGTCGATGATGTCCTCACCGGCGGCGCGGGCCTTGGCCTTCATCGCGTTCACCTCGGCGAACACGTAGGGCGGCAGGCGCTTGATGCGGTGGAACTCGGACTCGGACATGGGCGTCGGGGCCTCGGGTGCGGAAGTCGGGCATATGTACCGCCCGTGCCGCCGCCTTGCGACAGGATTTTCTGAGCAGCGCTGCGGCGCGGACGCGCGACCGTCCGGGACCGCTTCTCAGGGCCGGCGCAGCGGCTGCGGAACCGGCGGCGGGGCCTCCGGCACGCGCGGTGCGGCGTCGGTGGGGGCCGGGGCCGGCTCCTCGCCACGGACCGCCTCCCCGGTCCTCGCCGCCTCGGCCTGGTCCGCCTGCAGCCGCTCGAACAGGGCCTGCCGCTCCGCCGGGGTGCTGAAGGCGGTCGGCCTCTGCGGCACGCTGGCGAGGTTGGGGAACCCCTCGACCGTGGGATCGGCCCGGCGAACCGGCCGCTCGCCCGTCAGCACGGCCTGCGGGTCCTTGTTCCCCAGCGTGGCCGGGTCGGCCGGCGCCGGCCCGTCGTCCAGCACGATTCGCGGCAGGCGCGCGTCGGCGCACCCGGCCAGCGGGGCGGCGGCCAGCAGTGCCGCGAGGGCCAGACGGACGGAGGACCGGCCGGAAGGGGTCCCGGAAGGGGGCATCGAGTCGCTTCCCGTGAAATGACAGGCCGGATCGTGTATGAAAAGGCCGGACCCCGCAAGCGGCGCGGCCCCCTCGCCTGCCTGGGGGAGGATGCCCACCTGTTCCCCCCGGGCCGACCGTGCCCGCCCTACGAAAACAGCCGAACGGCAACCCTGAGGAACCGCACCCATGGCCGAACCCCAAGGACCCGAGCTGAAGCTTCCAGACCCGGTGGAGATGTCCCGGGCGATGACCCGGATCGCCGAGCAGAGCCAGCGGCTGGTGACCGACTTCCTCGCGCGCCAGACCGACGGGGCCGGCGGGTCCCAGGACCCGTTCAACATCGGCGGCGCCTTCCTTGAGATGACCTCCCGGATGATGGCCGACCCGGCCAAGCTCTTCCAGGCGCAGATGTCCCTCTGGCAGGACTACATGACGCTCTGGCAGCGCACGACCCAGCGCTTCCTGGGTGGCGAGGCCGATCCCGTGATTGCCCCGTCCAAGGAGGACCGCCGCTTCAAGGACAGCGCCTGGAACGAGAGTACGCTGTTCGACTTCATCAAGCAGTCCTATCTGCTGACGGCGCGCTGGATGCAATCCACCGTGCGGGAGGTCGACGGTCTGGACGAGAAGACCCAGCGCAAGCTGGATTTCTACACCCGCCAGTTCGTCGACGCGATGGCGCCCTCCAACTTCGTCATGACCAATCCGGAGGTCCTGAAGGCGACCCTGGAGACCGGCGGCGAGAACCTGGTGAAGGGCCTCGAGAACCTGCTGCGGGACCTGGAACGCGGCAAGGGCCAGCTCGCCATCTCCATGACCGACTATTCGAAGTTCGAGGTCGGCAAGAACATCGCGGTGACGCCGGGTAAGGTCGTCTACCAGAACGACCTGATGCAGCTGATCCAGTACAGCCCGACGACGGAGGAGCAGTTCAAGCGCCCGCTCCTGATCATCCCCCCCTGGATCAACAAGTTCTACATCCTGGACCTGCGGCCCCAGAACAGCCTGGTGAAGTGGCTGACCGACCAGGGCCACACCGTCTTCATCGTCTCCTGGGTCAACCCGGACGAGTCCCTCGCGGACAAGACCTGGGAGGACTATATGGACCTTGGCCCCCTCGCCGCCTTCGACGCCATGGAGAAGGCGACGGGCGAGAAGGAGTTCAACGTCATCGGCTACTGCATCGGCGGCACCCTGCTGGCCTCCACGCTGGCCTGGATGGCGGTGAAGGGCGACGACCGGGTGAAGTCCGCCATGTATCTGGTGACGCTGGTGGATTTCCAGGAGCCGGGGGAGCTGTCCGTCTTCATCGACGAGGAGCAGCTGGCGGCCCTGGAGCAGAAGATGAGCAGCCAGGGCTACCTGAACGGGCAGACCATGGCGACCACCTTCAACATGTTGCGCGCCAACGACCTGATCTGGTCGTTCGTCGTGAACAACTATCTGCTGGGCAAGGACCCCTTCCCCTTCGACCTGCTCTACTGGAACAGCGACAGCACGCGGATGCCCGCCGCGATGCACAGCTTCTATTTGCGCAACATGTACCAGCGGAACCTGCTGTCGAAGCCGGGCGGGCTGACGCTGAAGGGCGTGCCGATCGACCTTACCAACATCGCGGTGCCGACCTTCATGCTGTCGACGCGGGAGGACCACATCACCCCGTGGAAATCCACCTACGCCGCGACCCAGCTCTACAACGGCCCCGTCAAGTTCGTGCTGGCGGCATCGGGCCATATCGCCGGCGTCGTCAACCCGCCCTCGGCCGAGAAGTACAGTCACTTCCTCAATTCCAGCACGCCGAAGAACCCTGAACAGTGGCTCGAGAAGGCGAAGCAGGTCCCCGGCTCCTGGTGGCCGGAGTACCAGAAGTGGGTGTCCAAGTTCACCGGCGGGAAGGTGCCCGCACGGGAGCCCGGCAAGGGCGGCCTGCCCGCCCTGGAGGAGGCTCCTGGCAGCTACGTCAAGGTGCTGACGGTCACCGGCTGATCGCGTTATGATGGGGCGGAGGCGGTTTCGGATCGCCTCCGTCCCAACGAGTAGGAACGACCGCGCCATGCCCGCCACGTCGCATCGCCGCAGCGCGTCGGCTGAGATCGTCAGCGATCCCGCAGTGATGTGTGGCATGCCCATCATACGCGGCACGCGCGTGCTCGCCGCGGTGGTCGCTGCGGAGGTGGCCGCAGGCCGATCCGATGAGGAGATCCTCGGCGATTACCCGGCGATCGACTCCGTTGGCATCCGGGCGGCGGTCGACTACATGAGGCGGCATCCGGGCGCCGGTCAGGGTTGAGCCGGCTCCGGTTCCTCATTGATGAGTCCCTGACGCCTGCCCTCGCCCTTGTCGCAAGGGATTCCGGGTACGAGGCAGCTCACCTGACGCACCTCGGAAAATCCGGATACCAGGACCACTCCGTACTTCATCTCGCGGTGCAGGGCGACTGGACGATCGTCACCAATAACCGCCGGGACTTTCTCGAGCTCCTTGCGGGAGAGACGCTCCACCCGGGGGCGATCATCCTGATCCGGCAACGCGACAGAAACTACCAGATCGACGCCTTCAAGGCGGCTCTGCGCTTCATTGGCGAGAGGACCGAGCTGGTGAACTGCGTGATCGAGGTCGATGAACCCGACGATATCAGGCTGATCGCGCTCCCACCCGCGACCTGACGACTATTCGGCGGCGGGCCGCTGGGCGTCCGGCGGGCCGCCGCCCACCTCGCCCAGATACTGGCGGGCGAGCTTCAGGTAGTGCGGGATGGTGTGCTGGTGCACCATCCGGTCCTTGTCGTTGATCGGGCGCAGGAACTTGGCCGGGTTGCCGGCCCAGACCTCGCCCGCCGTCACCACCTTGCCCGGCGTCACCAGGGCGCCGGCGGCCACCATGGCGCCGCTCTCCACCACGGCGTTGTCCATGATGCAGGCCTGCATGCCCACGAAGGCGCCGTCGTGCAGCGTGCATCCGTGCAGCAGCGCCAGATGCCCCACCGTCACATCGTCGCCGATCACCGTGTTCGTCAGTCCGCCGGTGCAGTGGACCACCGTGCCGTCCTGGATGTTGGTCCGCTTGCCGATCCGGACGGCGTTGACGTCACCCCGGATGGTGACGCCGAACCAGATGTTGGCGTCCTCCGCGATCTCCACATCGCCGATGATCGTGGCGTTCGCCAGGAACGCGGACGGGTGGATGCGCGGCAGCACCCCCTTGAAGGGCAGGATCAGCGGTGTCATCGCCCAGTCTCCTTCAGGTGGCCGTCACGGAAAGACGGGAATCACGTCCAGCCCGGCTGTCTCGTCGTAGCCCTGCATGACGTTGAAGTTCTGCACGACCTGTCCCGAGGCGCCCTTCACCAGATTGTCGATCACCGACAGCACGATGGCGCGGCCGGGGAGCCGGTCCGGGAACACGTTCATCAGGCAGTGATTGGCCCCCCGCACATGCCGGGTATGGGGGGCCACCCCCTCCGGCAGGACCCGCACGAACGGCTCCCGCGCATAGCGCTCCGCCAGGGCCGCGTGCAGATCGGCGGGCTTGACACCATTCCTAAGCCGCACGTATATGGAGGATAGAATTCCCCTACTCATGGGCATGAGGTGCGGTGTGAAGTTCACCAGCACCGGACGCCCCGCCGCCAGCGACAGCCCCTGCTCGATCTCCGGCGCGTGGCGGTGACTGGCGATGCCGTAGGCATGGATGCCCTCGGCGACCTCGCCGAACAGGTTGGCCTGCTTCGCGTCCCGCCCGGCGCCGGACACGCCGGACTTGGCGTCGATGATAATGTCGTCCGCCTGGATCAGGTCGTTCATCAGAAGCGGGATCAGCGGTAGCTGGCTGGATGTGGGATAGCAGCCCGGATTGGCGACAAGCCGGGCGTTGCGCACGCCTTCGCGGTTCACCTCGGTCAGGCCGTAGACCGCCTCGCGCTGCAGGTCGGGCGCCTGATGGGCGTGTCCGTACCACTGCGCGTAGGTATCGACGTCCGCCAGCCGGAAGTCCGCCGACAGGTCGACGACCTTCAGCCCCTTCGGCAGCCCGGCGATCACCTGCTGCGTGGTCCCATGCGGCAGGGCGCAGAAGACGAAGTCGACGCCGTCCCAGCGCACATCCTCGATCTTCACCAGATCGGGCAGGCCATGGCCGGCAAGATGGGGAAACACCTCGGCGACGGGTTTGCCGGCCTGCCGCTCGCCCGTCAGCGCGACGATCCTCGCCGCCGGATGGCGCAGCAGCAGCCGCATGAGTTCCGCCCCCGTATAGCCGGAGGCGCCCAGGACGGCGACGCGGACGGGGGCGGTGTCGATGGCCATGGCATATCCCTGCGGGGAAGGAGTCGTGTTCGAAACAGATGTCAGAGATAGAGTTTCATGCCCAGGTGCGAAGCGCTGAATCCAAGGCGCCGGTAGAACCTGTGCGCATCGGTGCGGCTCTCATGGCTGGTCAGCTGCACCACACCGCAGCCGCGCGCCCGCGCCATGTCGACACAGCTTTCGATCAGCACACCACCCAGGCCGCGTCCCCGCAGATCGCCGGCCACCCGCACCTCTTCGATGGTGCAGCGGCGCATGCCCTTGCGGGACAGGTGCCGGCTGTACACCAGGGTCGCGGTGCCGACCAGCCGGCCGTCCAGCTCCAGGACGAGGCATTCGCAGTTGGGGTCCAGCGCCATCTCGTCCCAGGCGGCGTAGTAGGGCGCCAGATCGGCCGGATCGTCACGCTCGCGGCCCATGACGTCGTCCACCAGCAACGCCACCTGGGCCGGCACGTCCCCGCGCCGTGCCATCCGCACCACCACCTCGTCCGTCAACGCCATGGACCGGCTCCCGCCAAACGACCGGACGGGACCATAGGCGCGGATTGTTCCGGAGGAAAGCCGTCAGGCGACAGCGGCCGACCGTTCCATCGCACGCATGGTTGCGATGAAATCGCCACCGCAGCTCAGCTTGCCCGCCATCTGGCTGTCGGGAGCGATCAGGCGCCAGAACGGCGTGACCTCGGACGCGGACCGTCCGGCCGCCATGTCCTCCAGGGCCGCCTCCGCCGCGATCCGCACGAAGAAGGACGTGGACGTGGGACACGTCGCCATCGCCCCGTGTCTGGCGGCGAACTCCTTGCGCATGGCGGGCACCGTGCGCGTCTCCCCCGCAGGGACCTCGGCCATGTAGCGGGCCACCAGCTCCGGCGAGGCGACAAACAGTGTGCCGCCCGCCGGAACGCCTCCGAACGGCTTCTCCAGGACGGCGACATGGGGCGCCTTGGCGCCGGCGAACTTCTGCTTCCAGGTCTTCGGCATGACGCCCCTCCACGTCGGGATGGGGCCAGGATGCTCCAAGCCGTCTCGGTCCTGTCAAGACCCGGCCGTAATGACGAAGGGCCGCCCGTTGCGGGGCGGCCCTCGACACGATGGGGACTGAACCGGTCCCGATCAGCGCTTGCTGAACTGGAAGCTGCGGCGGGCCTTCGCCTTGCCGTACTTCTTGCGCTCGACCACGCGCGGGTCGCGGGTCAGCAGGCCGGCCGCCTTCAGGGCGGGGCGCAGGCCCGGCTCGAAGTAGGTCAGGGCCTTGGAGATGCCGTGGCGCAGCGCGCCGGCCTGACCGGACAGGCCGCCGCCGGCGACCGTGCACATGACGTCGAACTGCTGCGTCCGGCCGGCGACCTGGAACGGCTGGTTGATCATCATGCGCAGCACGGGGCGGGCGAAGTAGACGCCGATGTCCCGGCCGTTGACGCTGATGACACCCTTGCCCGGCTTGATCCAGACGCGGGCGACCGCGTCCTTGCGCTTGCCGGTGGCGTAGGCGCGGCCGTGCTTGTCCAGCTTCGGCTCTGCCGTCTCGGCCGCGGCGGCCGGGGCGACGCCGGTCTGCTTCAGATCGGCGAGGCTGGTGATGGTCTGGGCCATGGACTTACGCGCTCCGCTTGTTCTTCGGGTTCATGCCGGCGACATCCAGCACGGTCGGCTGCTGGGCCTCGTGCGGATGGGCGGCACCGGCGTAGACGCGCAGGTTGCTCATCTGGCGGCGGCCCAGCGGACCGCGCGGCAGCATGCGCTCCACAGCCTTGTAGATGACGCGCTCGGGATAGCGGCCGTCCAGGATCTGGCCCTTGGAGCGCTGCTTGATCCCGCCCGGGTAACCGGTGTGCCAGTAGAAGACATCGTCCTGGCGCTTGTTGCCGGTCAGCTTCACCTTCTCGGCGTTGATCACGATGACGTTGTCACCGCAATCCATGTGCGGGGTGAAGGTCGGCATGTGCTTGCCCCGCAGGCGCAGGGCGATCTGGCTGGCCAGACGGCCGAGCACGACGCCTTCCGCATCGATCAGAATCCACTTCTTCTCGATGTCGGAGGGCTTGAGGTTGAAGGTCTTCATCGGACACTCGGCGAAAAACGGTGGTCCAGGCACCGTGCGGGTGCCCGGTACCGAAGTGGCGCGGTTCTAAGGGAGCGGCGCGCGCCGGTCAAGCGCTAAAACGCCTGGAAAGCCGCGCGTTATGCGAGCGGTATCATGATACCACGCGTGACGACGGCGGAAAACTTGGGTTTCCCGCACCTTTCCCGAACAGGATCGGCGAGACCACCGGCGGGCCTTGTCAAGCGCCCCGCCGGAGAATGTCACGGCGCAAGGGGATTATCGGGTGGGAACAACCCCGCGCATGGTCGCGTTGCCCCGACGGTTTCAACAGAACCGGAGGACAACCATGACCCGCATCACGAAGCTTGGCGCCGCCGCCATCATCGCCCTCGGCCTGTCCGCCTGCGGCAGTACGACGGAGGAGCGTGTCGCTACCGGCGCCCTCGGCGGTGCGGCGGCCGGAACGGTCGCTGGCGGCGGCCTGACGGGCACGGTGCTGGGCGGTGCCGCGGGTGCTGGGGCCGGCTATGCCTATGACAAGTACAAGGAGCGGAACGAGGACAAGGACGGCGACTGAACCCGTCCGCTCATCCCTGAGCCGGGATGGCATAGGATCCGGTGGCGTGGGCCACCGGGTCCGCCTCCCCTTCCGAGAAGATCAGGATCTCCCCATAGGCGGACCGTTTGCCAAGGCGCAGCAGCCGCGCCTCCGCCACCATCGGCTTCACCGGCGGCTTGCGCAGGAAGTTGATCGACATCTGGCTGGTGACAGCCAGCGGCACTGCGCCGATGCGGCTCAGCACGGCGCCATAGAGGGCGAGGTCGGCCAGCGCGAACATGCTGGGGCCGGACAACGTACCGCCGGCGCGGATCATGTCGCCGCTGGGCTCCACCCGCATTGTGCACGTCCCCTCGCCCATGGCCGCCACCCGGATGCCGGCCTTGCCGACCTGCGGCATATGGGTCGCAAGCAGATCCGCGAACCCTTCGACCGTTAGCTTCGAGGCCGTCATTCCCGTTCCTCCCGGCAAGTTCCGGGGGGCGTATACCCCTCCCGGCCCGCCATCGCCAGACATCCTTTTTACAAGAATTCCTTGGGTATATCGGATATTCACCCTTCACAATCGTTATTCCGAACGCCCGCCTTGGTATGGCCGCACCGCCTTGCTAGTGTGCCGCCCCGGACCAGCCCGAAGCGCGCCATGAACCACGATTCCTACCCCGACAGCCTGATCAAGGACGTGCTCGGACGCGTCCGCACGATCGCCCTCGTGGGTGCCAGCAACAATCCCGTCAGGCCCAGCTACTTCGTCGCCAAATATCTGACGGACAAGGGCTATCGGGTCATCCCGGTCAACCCGGGACTGGCCGGCCAGACGCTCTTCGGGCAGCTGGCCTACGCCAGCCTGAAGGACATCCCGGAGCGGCCGGACATGGTCGACATCTTCCGCAACGCGGAGGCGGCGGGCCCGATCGCGGAGGAGGCGGCGGCCCTGGGCGTCCCGGTCGTCTGGATGCAGCTGGGCGTGCGCAACGACGCGGCCGCCGCGACAGCGGAGGCGCATGGCGCCACCGTGATCATGAACCGCTGCCCCAAGATTGAATACGCCCGCCTGTTCGGCGAGATCGGCCGCCAGGGCATCAATTCCAATGTGATCACCGCCAAGAAGCGGCCGGTTAAGGCCGTCAAGAAACTGATCTGACAACCCGGGCACCAGCCAGGAGAGGACGCCATGAGCGACAGCAACCGCACCTTCGGGTTCGACACCCGCGCCATCCATGCCGGTGCGGCCCCCGATCCCGCCACCGGCGCCCGCGCGACGCCGATCTACCAGACCACGTCCTTCGTCTTCGACGACGTGGACGAGGCGGCCGCCCTGTTCAATCTCCAGAAGGTCGGCTTCATCTACTCCCGCCTGACCAACCCAACGGTGGCGGTTCTTGAGGAGCGGCTGGCGAACCTGGAGGGTGGTGTCGGCGCTACCTGCACCAGCTCCGGCCACGCCGCGCAGATGCTGGCCCTGTTCCCCCTGATGCAGCCGGGCGACGAGTTCCTGGCTGCGCGCAAGCTCTATGGCGGCTCCCTCAACCAGTTCGCCAACAGCTTTCCCCGCGCCTTCGGCTGGAAGGCGATCTTCGTCGACAGCGACGAACCGGAGAACTTCCGCCGCGCCCTGACGCCGCGCACCAAGGCCATCTTCATCGAGAGCCTCGCCAATCCCGGCGGCGTCGTGCTGGACATCGCCGCCATCGCGAAGATCGCCGACGAGGCGGGCGTGCCGCTGATCGTCGACAACACCATGGCGACCCCGTACCTCTGCCGCCCGATCGAGCATGGCGCCACGCTGGTCGTGCACTCCACGACCAAGTTCCTGTCGGGCCAGGGCAATTCCGTCGGCGGCGTGGTCATCGACAGCGGGAAGTTCGACTGGGCCAAGGGCGGCAAGTACCCTGCCCTGACGGAACCGGAGCCGGGCTATCACGGTCTGCGCTTCTTCGAGACCTTCGGCCACCTCGCCTTCACCATCCACGGCCATGCCATCGGCCTGCGCGACCTGGGGCCGTCCCAGGCGCCGCTGAACGCCTTCCTGACCCTGAACGGGATCGAGACGCTGTCCCTGCGGATGGAGCGGCACTGCGCCAGCGCGCTCAAGGTCGCCAGGTTCCTCAAGACCCATCCGGCGGTCGCCTGGGTCAACTATGCCGGCCTTGAGGACAGCCCCTACCACGCGCTGGCGCGCCGGTACCTGCCGAAGGGGTCTGGCGCCGTCTTCACCTTCGGGGTCAAGGGCGGCTACGAGGCTGGGGTGAAGGTAGTGGAAGGCGTGGAGCTGTTCAGCCATCTGGCCAACATCGGCGACACCCGCTCCCTCATCATCCATCCGGCCTCCACCACCCACCGGCAGCTCTCGCCGGAGGGGCTGGCCGCCGCGGGTGCCGGGCCGGATGTCGTCCGCATCTCCGTCGGACTGGAGGATGTCGACGACATCATCGCGGACCTCGACCGCGCTCTGCGCGGCGCGACGGGGCTCGCGGCGGCGGCCGAGTAGGCCGCCTGCCGCCGCACAGGGGCGCCACAGTCAGGCGCTGCGATCAGGCATGGTCGCGGGGAGGATCCGGATCGACGGTCCCCCCGCCCATGGCGCAGAGGCTCTCCTCCACCATGCTGATCGTCTGCTCGATCTGGCGGCTGGTGTAGGGCTTCGGGATCGTGCCCAGAGCCTCTGCGTCGCGGGCGCGTTCCTGCGTGTTCGGATCGGTGAAGGCTGTGACCAGCAGCGACGGGATTCCGAAGCGGCGCCGGATCTGTTCGGCGGCGGTGATCCCGTCGAGCTTCCCGGCAAGCCGGACATCCATCAGCACCAGGTCGGGGCGATGTGCCCCGGCGGATGCGATCGCCCCCTCGCCCGTCGCCTCCACGGCGCAGACCTCATGCCCCAATCCGGTCAGCACCGCTTCAAGATGCAGTGCCGTGATCGCCTCGTCCTCGACTATCAGGAGCCGCATGGCTCACCCGTTCTTCGAGCACCGGCCCTGATCGCGAGGTCATGTCGACCGAGCGGCCGCCGGCTTGGTGTGGCAACGGCGTGACAGGCGGCAGGGTTCCCATTGAAATCGCACGCGTATGGCCTAGTCCGACCCCGCCGCTTGGGCCAGGGGTGTGCCGGCCCGCGGATCGGTGCTCTCGGCCGGCAGCAGCAGGGCGGCCAGCCACGCCGTCAGGGCGAGGCCCGCCAACGTGGCGAACAGCAGGCTGAAGTCGCTCGTCCAGCCATAGGCGAGCGCGACGAGCTGCACCGCCAGCGGCGCGGCCCCGAAACTGAGGACGAACTTGGCGCCGTAGGCGAGTCCCCGATGCCGCTCGGGCGTGTAGCGGGCCAGCAGCAGGTTCTCAGCCGGAATCTGCAGCCCGTTGGTGAAGACCATGGCCGTCGCCAGCAGCAGGACCAAGGGACCGCCCGCCGTCGCCGCTAGCGCCAGGGCCGGCGCCTGGATCAGCAGGCAGACGACATAGACACGCTTGATCGGCATGCGGTCGGAAAGCCACCCGCCCACGAACTGCGCGCTGGAGGCCAGCAGGTAAACGATGGTCACAAGCCCGCCGATTCCCAGGGTGGACCCGCCGACCAGCTCGCCCATGCCCTCGTCGAACCACTTCGGCAGGGCGGTCTGGGTGGCGTTGAAGATCAGCCCGGCGCAGAGCATCGTGACCGACAGCACGAGGAAGGCGCGCACCGCGTCGCCCCGCGCGGCCTTGGCCTGCGGCCGCACATCGCCCCGGCGGTCCCGGACCCGGCCGCTCGCCACCAGGACCAGCAGCACGAGGCCCAGAAGGATCGACGCGACCCCTGGGACCAGGAACGCCATATGCCAGTCGTAGGCCTGGGACAGTCCACCGGCGATCAGGGCGGCGCTGGCGATGCCCACACTGCCGAAAATGCCCATGATTCCCATCGTCCTGCCCCGGTTCGTCGCGTTCTTCACGACCCAGGACATGCCCACGGGATGGTAGATCGAGGCGCCGAGGCCCAGCACGGCCAGTGCTGCAAGCAACTGCCCTGGGGTCTGGGACAGTCCCGCCAGGATCGATCCGGCCCCCGTGATCAGGAACATGGCGACCATCATCCGGACGTCGGACCAGCGGTCGCCGAGCCAACCCGCCAGCGGCGCCCCCAGCCCGATCAGCAACGAGCCCAGTGTCCAGAGCCGGATCAGCTCGTCATAGCTCATGGACCACGCCCGCTCGAGATCGAGCACGACGGTCAGATACAGGGCCGCGAGGATGTGCATCGTCGCGTGCCCGATGCAGGCGAAGGCGACCGACAACCGGGCCGACAGGCTTTCCGCCGCCGTCATGGTCATTGGGCGGTCTCCACGCCGGCGCTTTCCCGCGCCAGCCAGTCGAGGTAGGGCGCGTCACCACGGCCGATCGGGAGCTCGACGATGCAGGGGACGGCATAGCTGTGAAGCGCGCGGACGCGCGCCTTCAAGGCCTCGAAGCGGTCGGCGCGGGTCTTGGCGATCAGCACCGCCTCCTCCCCGCTCTCCACGGCGCCCTCCCATCTGTAGATCGAGCGCATCCCCGGCAGGATGTTGACGCAGGCCGCCAGCCGCTCTTCGACGAGGGCGCGGCCGATCCGCTCGGCCTCCCCGACCGATCCGGCCGTCATGTAGACGAACACAAGCGCGGCCATGCCTCTTCCGCTCCGGTCAACCCACGATTCCCAGATGGCGAAGACTACCGTAGGATCGAAAGTGTTGCAGCCAGACTTCCGGCAACCCTGCCAGCCCCGAACCGGAGCTCATGAACCGATCCCGTCCCAGCGATACCCAGCTCCGCTGGCTGCGGCGCGGCCTGGACCAGCCGGGCGGCAAGCTTCCGCTGTTCGACGAGGATGGCAAGCGGATCAGCGCGCAGACGGTGCGGAGCTGCCTGGAGGCCGGATGGGCCGAGCCTTGGTTCGCAAACCCGACCAAGCCCGACTGGCTGGTCTGCAAGCTGACGGAGACAGGCCGCGAGGCGGCGGCGGACGCTGCGACCGCATCCTAACTCCAGCGTCCAAACCCCTGTCCCGCAACGCTTATCAGCCCAGCGCCGCCGCAGGGGCCGACCACCGGGCGGAACGCCCTTCGGAAACGTTGCATCCCCCGGATCGCGTGGCTATAGTCCGCGCCCGGACAGCGGACCGGCCCCCAGCCACCGCCTGTCCTTCGGAGAGGTCGGAGCGTAGCGCAGCCTGGTAGCGCATCAGACTGGGGGTCTGGGGGTCGCTGGTTCGAATCCAGTCGCTCCGACCACCTCTCCCCGGGTCCGCCTGACCTCAATCCTTCAGCAGATCCCGGATCGCCTCCAGTTCGGCCAGCACGGCCTCCAGCGCGCGGCGCTTGTCCGCCGTGAGCGACGGCTTGCGCCTTATCGGCGGCGGCGCCTCGTCCTCCTCCGGCTCGTCCTCGAGGTCCGGCTCCTCGGGCATCAGGTCGGGATGGTCGTCGAACAGCCCGACCACCGGCGCCCCACCAGTGGGACGCTGTGAGGGTCCACCCGGGCGCGCCTCCCCAGCCTCGGGCAGATCCGGCGGCGCGCCCTTGGTTTCTTTGAGCAGCCGTTGCACGCCCTTGATCGTGTAGCCTTCCTTGTAGAGGAAGTGCTGAATGCGGCGGAGCAGTTCGACATCGTCGGGGCGATAGTAGCGCCGCCCCCCGCCCCGCTTCAGCGGCTTGATCTGCGGGAACTTGGTTTCCCAGAAGCGCAGCACGTGCTGCGGCACGTCCAGCTCGGCCGAGACCTCGCTGATCGTGCGGAAGGCCGTCGCGGATTTGCCCGGCGTCCTGCTCTTCTGCACCATGGTCCCGGCCAGATCGGTCATGCGGGGCTCACGCCTTCACGCGGGCGGCCTTCGCCTCGTCCATCAGTCCCTGGTTGATCCGGCTCTTCAGCACGTGGCTCGCACGGAACACCAGCACCCGGCGGGGCAGGATCGGCACCTCCTCCCCGGTCTTGGGGTTGCGGCCAACCCGCTGTCCCTTCGCGCGTACGGAAAAGCTGCCGAACGAGGAGATCTTCACCACGTCGCCGCGGGCGAGCGCGCCCACGATCTCATCCAGCACGGTTTCGACGAGATCGGCGGATTCGTTCCGCGAAAGGCCGACTTCCTGGTAGACCGCCTCGCTCAGCTGCGCGCGGGTCACGGTATTGGTCATGGCGCCCTCCCCCCTGGATGCCTTTACCCAAGACCGTAATCTCAGCCCATAAGTCCGTCAATTCCAGATGGTTGGGGGAACTTCTTCAGACACCCGGCGGCACCATCGCCCAAGCTCTCGCCGGCGACTACCAGCGGACCAGCGCCGCCCCCCAGGTGAATCCGCCGCCCATGGCCTCCATGAGCACGAGATCCCCGCGCTTGATCCGTCCGTCCTGCACCGCCTCGACGAAGGCCAGGGGGATGGAGGCGGCCGAGGTGTTGCCGTGGTGGTCGACGGTGACCACGACCTTGGTGCCGTCCATCTTCAGCTTGCGGGCGGTGCTATCGATGATCCGTTTGTTGGCCTGGTGCGGCACCAGCCAGTCGATCTGGGACGGCTCCAGCCCATTGGCGGCCAGCGCCTCCTCCACCACCTCGGCCAAGTTCACCACCGCGTGCTTGAAGACCTCCTGGCCGCGCATGCGCACATGACCGACGGTCTGTGTGGTGGAAGGGCCGCCATCGACGAACAGCATGTCGTGGTGGCGGCCGTCGCTGTGCAGGTGGGTGGTCAGGATGCCGCGGTCGGCCCCGGTGCCCCGTCCTTCCTCGGCCTTCAGGACGACCGCCCCGGCCCCGTCGCCGAACAGGACGCAGGTGGTCCGATCCTCCCAGTCGAGGATGCGGGAGAAGGTCTCCGCACCGATGACCAGGGCGACTTTAGCCTGGCCGGCCTTGATGAAGTTGTCGGCGACGGCCAGCGCGTAGACGAAACCCGAGCAGACGGCCTGAACGTCGAACGCGACGCCGCGCGTCATTCCCAGGCGGGCCTGCACCTTGGTCGCCGTGGCCGGGAACGTGTGATCCGGCGTGGCCGTCGCCAGCACGATCAGATCGACCTGCCCGGCATCCAGGCCCGCATGGGCCAGCGCCGCGCGCGCGGCCTGCTCCGCCAGGTCCGCGGTCGTTTCCCCTTCGGCGGCGATGTGGCGCGACTTGATGCCGGTGCGCTCGACGATCCAGTCGTCGGAGGTGTCGACCACCTTTTCAAGGTCGGCATTGGTCATCACGCGCGCCGGAAGATAGGCGCCGCATCCCACCATGACGGAACGAATGGTCATCACACTGCCGCGGCTTGCGAGGAATCCGGTGTTTCGGCCGTCTGGAGCGCTGCCTGCAGCCGGGCCAGCTCGTCCTTGATCTTCTCGTTGAACCCATGCCGCACGAGGTCGACGGCGACGCTGATCGCGTTGGCGAAGCCGACGGCGTCGGTGCCGCCGTGGCTCTTCACGCACACGCCCTGCAGGCCCAGGAACATGGCGCCGTTGTACCGGCGGGGGTCTGTCCGCTGCTTCAACTTCAGGAACGCGCCACGCGCCAGCAGATAGCCCATCTTGGACATGATGGAAGAGGCGAACGTCCGGCGCAGGAACTCTGAGAACAGCTTGGCCGTCCCCTCCGCCGTCTTCAGCGCGACATTTCCGGTGAAGCCGTCGGTGACGATCACGTCCACGGTGCCGGCACCGATGTCCGTGCCCTCGATGAAGCCGTGGAAATTTTTGGCGAGCGGCGTCTGCCGCAGGGCGGCGGCGGCCTGCCGGATGCTGTCATGCCCCTTCTGCTCCTCCGAGCCGACGTTCAGCAGACCGATCGTCGGCTCCAGCAGCCCCAGCACGCTCTTGGAGAAGATGCTGCCCATCACCGCGAACTGGACAAGGTTGTCC
Organism: Rhodospirillaceae bacterium; assembly: GCA_029267445.1. Classification (GTDB taxonomy): domain Bacteria; phylum Pseudomonadota; class Alphaproteobacteria; order Azospirillales; family Azospirillaceae; genus JAJUIU01. The sequence continues at coordinate 5,718 of JAJUIU010000027.1, read as the reverse complement.
GCGTCGCATTCCAGATTGGCGCCGAGGTCGAGCATCACGCTCTCCCCCCGGATCGTGGGGAAGAAGGAGGCGATCGCCGGCCGGTCGATTCCAGGCAGCGTCTTCAGCACGAACTTCGCCATCGCCATCAGGGCGCCGGTGTTCCCGGCGGAGACCACGCACGCGGCATCGCCCGCCGCCACGGCATCGATGGCCAGCCGCATGCTGGAGTTGCGGCCCGTGCGCAGCGCGACCGATGGCTTGGCGTCCATGGGAACGGCGTCGGGGGTGTGCCGGATCGTGGAGATCGGCTTCAGCGCCGGGAACCGTTCCAGCAGCGCCTGGAGGCGCGCCTCGTCGCCCACGAACAGGTAGTCGACATCGGGGCAGCGCTCACGGGCGATGTCGGCGCCGGCAACGACCATGTCCGGCGCGTGATCACCGCCCATGGCATCAAGGGCGATACGCAGGCGCGTGGGGCGCGGCCGGTGATCGTCGCTCACGTCGGGCACCGCTCAGTCCTGCCCCGGATATCGGCGCGCGCCGCGGTCACGGCCGATCAGGCGGCGGCGTTCGCCGCCGTCGCGACCTCGCGGCCGTCATAGTAGCCGCAGGAACCGCAGACGTGGTGCGGACGCTTCAGCTCGCCGCAGTTCGGGCACTCGCCATAGGACGAGGCCTTCAGGGCGTGGTGGGAGCGCCGCATGTCGCGCCGCGACTTGGAGGTCTTCTTCTTAGGAACAGCCATGGTCCGATACTCGCAATTTTTTAGGCGGCCACGAGGGCCGCCTGGGTAGTCCGACGGTCGCGCGAAGGCGCCGCCTCGGTCGGAGCGCTTCTCTACTGGAAAAGACCAGGACGGGCAAGCGCGAATCCCAAGTCTAGGAGGGAGGCTTCAGGCGCGCAAGGCCGGCGAAGGGATTTGGCTTTTCCAGCATCTCCCCGCCGTCATCCTCGGCGATATCGTCGAAGACGACGCCGGGCTTGCGAGGATAGGGGTCCAGCGCCAAGGACAGGTGCTGCGCCACGAGTTCGCCGATGTCGATGCGGCCGCCCGGCATGGCCTCCGGCACATCGGCCTCGAGGTCCTCCAGCGAGAAGGTGAGGTCGACATCGTCCCCCTCCTCCTCCTTCGGCAGCAGGTGGTCCGGCGCGAACAGGGCTGAGAAGCTCTCGGTGACATGCGCCGGAACCGGTTCGAGCGTGACGACGCAGCTCTGGACCACATCGGCCTCCAGCGTGCCGTCCACCTTCACCATCTCACCCCTCACCCGCCGGAGGCGCACCGTGGCGGCCAATGCCTCGACGGCGACAAGCTCCAGACGCCGCGCGAGGCGGGTGCGTTCCGTCTCATTGGCCTCGATCCGCTCGGTCAGGCCTGACGTGGTCACCTTCGCGGCGATCACCGGCCGAGCGAATTCGGCCGGTGTGCTGGTCGGCTGATGAGCCATGGCGGTCACTCCCGGAACAGTGCGTACGTAGGGCCTGCCAACCGTGGCAGGTTCCCTTGAAACAGGCGAGCGGTCGATCAGGTCGCCGGAACCGGCGCGAAGGCGACGTCGCCCGCCATGATGCGGTCAGTCCCCTGCGAGGCAAGGGCCGCGTCGGCGGCCCGCACATAGGCAGCCATCAACTCCACCTGCCCCGGGTCCGGCAGCGTGGAGCCGAACAGGTTGCGGTCCAGCGCTTGGGACAAGGTGGTCGTGGGGGCGTCGGGTGCCAAGCCATCCTCGTAGGCCCTTACCCGACCATAGAAATGGCTGGCGAGGTTCTTGATCTTCTTCGCCACGCCAAGGTCGCCGACGCCGAGTTCCCGCAGGTTCAGGTCCATGTCCGCGAACATGTAGTCGAACAGGGCCTGGTTGAACGCCGCCGCAGCCTGATCGCGCCCCAGCCGCCGCATGACAAGCCAGCCGTGCAGCGCGATCAGTTCGAACCGGCCCTCGACGGTGTCCGGAACGCCGGCGGCGGCGAAGAAACCGGGCGAGCGGGCCTGCTCGACGATACGGCCGTAAAGGTCCGCGACCCGTCGCTCCTGGTCGGAGCCATTGAAGAGGCGGCTGAACACGGCGGTGCCAAGACCTTCTGGGGGCCAGCCGCCCGTCGTTGACAGGCCGCCGGGGCGGATGCGAATGTCACCGGCCAGATAGGGGTGGCCGCCGTCGGCGTCAAGCCAAAGGCACTGTGACGGTCCGCCCCAGGGCCGAACTCGGGCGGGCGCTCATGCGCCGGACCGCGTCGCTTCCCGCACCGGAGACCGTGATCCCTTCGACCATGAGACTGACGCGAACCCTGCTGCTGCTCACCGCGGGCACGTCCCTGCTCGCCGCAAGCGCCTGCACCCCCATCGTCGCGACCCGCGGCAACCTGGTCGAGCCTGAGCGGCTGGCGCGGATCGAGGTCGGCAAGACCTCCCGCGAGGAGGTGCAGAACATCCTCGGCACGCCGACGGCGACGGGAACTTTGGACCCGAACACCTGGTACTATGTCGGCCGGCGGACGGAACAGCTGGCCTTTTTCCAGCCCGACGTGGTCGAGCAGAAGATCGTCCGTATCCGCTTCGAGTTCGACGGCCGGGTGGAAACAGTCGAGGAGATCGACCGGTCGGAGGCGCGCGCCATCGATCCTGTCGAGCGTACGACGCCTACCGCCGGCCGGGAGATCGGCTTCTTCGAGCAGTTGTTCGGGACCGTGAACCGCTCCCGCTCCTCCGGTGACGGCCCGAGCGGCGGACGCTGAGCGGTACCCGACCCCTCTGCGCCACCAGGGACGCCCAGCAAGAAAAGAGCCCCGGAAGGACATCCTTCCGGGGCTCTTTCGTTTCCACGAGTTGGTGGCCGTCAGTGGGCGAGGATCGCCAGCAGCAGCAGAGCCACGATGTTGGTGATCTTGATCATCGGGTTCACGGCCGGGCCGGCCGTGTCCTTGTAGGGGTCGCCGACGGTGTCGCCGGTCACCGCCGCCTTGTGGGCGTCGGAGCCCTTGCCGCCATGGTGTCCCTCCTCGATGTACTTCTTGGCGTTGTCCCAGGCGCCGCCGCCCGACGTCATCGAGATGGCGACGAAGAGACCCGTCACGATCACGCCCAGCAGCATGGCGCCGACGGCAGAGAACGCCGCACCCTTGCCCGCGATCGCGAAGATGACGAAGTAGAGCACGATCGGTGCCAGCACCGGCAGCATCGAGGGGATGATCATCTCCTTGATCGCCGCCTTCGTCAGCATGTCGACGGCGCGGCCGTAGTCCGGCTTGGACGTGCCGGCCATGATCCCCTTGTCCTCACGGAACTGGCGGCGGACCTCCTCCACCACCGAACCGGCGGCACGGCCGACCGCGGTCATGCCCATGGCCCCGAACAGGTAGGGCAGCAGACCACCGAGGATGAGGCCGATCACGACGTAGGGGTTGGCGAGGCTGAAATCGAGCTCGAAGCCGGTGAAGTACGGGTACTCCTGCGGCCGGGCCATGAAGTACTTCAGGTCCTCGTTGTAGGCGGCGAACAACACCAGGGCGCCAAGCCCGGCGGATCCGATGGCGTAGCCCTTGGTGACGGCCTTGGTGGTGTTGCCGACGGCGTCGAGCGCGTCGGTGGTCACGCGGACCTCCTTCGGCAGGTCGGACATCTCGGCGATGCCGCCGCCGTTGTCGGTCACCGGGCCGTAGGCGTCGAGCGCCACGACCATGCCGGCCAGCGCCAGCATGCTGGTCACGGCGATGGCGATGCCGAACAGGCCCGCGAGCAGGTAGGTGCCGATGATGGCCGCGCAGATGACGACCGCCGGAAGGGCCGTGGCCTCCATGGAGACCGCGAGGCCCTGGATGACGTTCGTGCCGTGGCCCGTGGTGGAGGCCTGGGCCACCGACTTCACCGGGCGGTAGTCGGTGCCGGTGTAGTACTCGGTGATCCAGACGATGACACCGGTGACGATCAGGCCGACCACCGCGCAGAGGAACAGGTCCATGCCCGTGAAGCTTACCCCGGCATCGGACGTGAAGACTCCGCCGAACCCGCCGGGCAGCGCCCAGGCGGTGATGGCGCCGATGCCGGCGAGAGACAACACGCCGGTGGCGATGAAGCCCTTATAGAGGGCGCCCATGATGTTGTTGCTGGGCCCCAGCTTCACGAAGTAGGTGCCGATGATCGAGGTGATGATGCAGACGCCGCCGATGGCCAGAGGATAGACCATCAGGGCGTTCATCGCGTCGGCCTGGGCGCCGAAGAAGATGCTCGCCAGCACCATGGTGGCGACCACGGTCACGGCGTAGGTCTCGAAAAGGTCCGCCGCCATGCCGGCGCAGTCGCCGACATTGTCGCCCACGTTGTCGGCGATCACGGCCGGGTTGCGGGGGTCATCCTCCGGGATGCCGGCCTCCACCTTGCCGACGAGGTCGGCGCCGACGTCGGCACCCTTGGTGAAGATGCCGCCGCCGAGACGGGCGAAGATCGAGATCAGCGAGGCGCCGAAGCCAAGCGCCACCAAGGCGTCGACCATGCCGCGCCCACCGATTCCGATCTCGAGCAGGATCACGTAATAGCCGGCCACCCCGAGCAGGGCGAGCCCCGCCACCAGCATGCCGGTCACGGCACCGGAACGGAACGCGATGTCCAGGCCCTGGGCCAGCCCCTGGCGGGAGGCTTCGGCGGTGCGGACGTTGGCACGCACCGAGATGTTCATGCCGATGTACCCGGCAGCACCCGAGAGCACCGCGCCGATCAGGAATCCGATTCCGACGTGGAGGCCCAGCAGCAGCCAGACCAGGACGAAGATCACGGCGCCGACGATCCCGATCGTCGTGTACTGGCGGTTCAGGTAGGCGTTGGCACCGATCTGGATCGCCTGGGCGATCTCCTGCATGCGCGCGTTGCCCGGGCTCGCCGCGAGCACGGATCGCGCGGTGACGACCCCGTAGAGGATGGCGAGCAGACCGCACGCCAACGTGAAAATCATCAATGTCGACATTCGGATTCCCTACCCCGTTTCGGCGGCGCCGCCCTATTTCTTCTCGTGAGGCTCCCTCCGGCGCCGGAGAGTGGGCGGGAAAATGCCATGATGGCAAAGACATGGCAATCGGAACGGCGCCTCTCGGGCGGGTTCCGCCGGGGCGATCCGGGAGTGCGATTCGTTGGTCGGCGTCGTCGGTTCAGAAGGCCGGGCGCTGGGTCACGTTCTGGATGAGCACGTCCTGCGCGACGTTGGGGCCGAGCACCTCCTCGGTCGCCTTCATCAGCTTGGCCTTGACCGCGCTGACATTGACGATCTGACCTTCCACCACGTCGCCTTTGCTGATTCCGCCGTAAAGGGCGCGCAGGTAGGCGTCGTTCAGGCGGGGAATCAGGGGACGCACCCGGTCCCGCGTCGACTCGTCACCCAGCTCGAGCGAGACGACCAGCAGAATGTTCTGCTCCACGCGGGTTTCCCCGACCAGCGGCAGGATGATGGGTCCGATTTGGAGGAAGGCGGGCGGACCCTTGGGCTTCGGCGGCTCGGCCACCTTCTCCTCACCCTCTTTCGGCTTCTGGCCGAACAGGATGAAGCCGCCGACGCCGGCCCCCACGAGGACCATCAGCGCCAGGGCGAAGAACACGATCTTCTTCATGCGCCGTCCGGGTCCCCAGATGCGGGACGGCCCCACGCCACCCCTGTCCGGATGGAGTATAGGCGACGTGCCCGAGGGGGCGCGACGGATTTCCTCAGAAGTGGGTCCAGCCGGTCCGGTCCAGGCGAACGGCCGCGCCGT